>JBAXJZ010000296.1:0-5736 GCA_037137595.1 Burkholderiales bacterium
CCCAGGCGTCGGCGCCGACGGACGCGGCGGCGTCGGCCCGTTGCCCGAAGGCCGGTCCGCCCACGAGCACCCGCAGCCGAGTCCGACGCGACGCCTGCCGCAGGCCGGCCACGAGCGTGCGCGCCTCGGCGATCTCGCGGTCCCGACCGACGCACAGCCCGAGCAGGTCGAAGGACTCGGCGCGCACGACGTCCCGCAGCGCGGCCGCATCGCGGCCGGCCTCGAAGCGGACGGTCCAGCCGGCGCGCCGGAACGCGGCGGCGACGACGATCGCGCCGAGGGTGTGGGTGCAGCCGGGCATCGCCGCGACCAGGATGCGGCCGGTGCCCGAGCCGCCGACGCCGGGTGCGTCGGCCTCCCAGGCGTGGACCCAGGTCTGCAGCCGCCACAGGCCCTGCGAGACGGCCGCGAAATCGCAGCGGTCGTCGTCCCAGCGCTCGCCGAGACGGCGCGCGGCGGGCCCGATCAGCGCCTCGTCGAGCGTGGCCGCGTCGGTGCCCGCGTCGCGCAGCATCCCGAGCAGCGCCTCGCAGCCCTCGACATCGTCGGCGACCAGCAGGTCGACCAGCCGCTCGACGTCCGCCTCGACCGGCGAGGCCGCGTCGCGGACCGCCGCGGCCGGGCGCGGCCCGGCGATACCGTCGCGCGCATGCGCGCGCAGCAGCCCCGGCACCACGCGCGACTCGATCGTGCGCACGAGCCACGCCGGAGGCGGCTCGCCGCGAACGCACGGGCCCTCCGGTCGAACGTCGAACGGACCCGCGTCCGACTCGCCGCGCTCCTCGAACGGAGCGCTGCCCGAGATCCCTGGGTCCATGATTCCCCGCTTCCGGCGCTGCGGTCCCGAGGGCGGCCGTCGCCTGTGGTGCGCCGCGGACGCCCGCGGAACGCCGTCGCCCCGGCGCACGGTCACAGCCTACGGCGAAGCCGCGTCCGGCAGTTGCCGCAGATCAAGCGACCGCGCCGGTTCGGGCACCTCGGGCGGGCGCGTCGTTCCGTTTCGGGCGTTCCGCCGGACGCGGCGGTCCGGGGGCACATAAACGGAACGGGCCGGATCCGGCCGGCGCTCAGCGCACGGCCGGGGAGGCGGCGTAGGCGGCCGTCGCCGCGACGGCCGCGTCGACCGGCACGTCGGCCTCGGTCACACCCTCGGGCAGCACGATCACGCCGTCCTCGTCGGCCACCAGCCGTCGGCCCGGCACGAAGGTCGCGCCGCCGAAGCTCACCGGCACGTCGACCGCGCCGGCGCCGGTGCGCGTGCCGCGGCACGGGACCGTGCCCAGCGCCTTCACGCCGAGATCCATCGCGTCGATCTCGACGGCGTCGCGGATCGCGCCGTGGATCACCAGGCCCGCCCAGCCGTTGCGGATCGCGACGGCGGCCATCACGTCGCCGAAGAGCGCGCGCGCGATCGAGCCGCCGCCGTCGATGACCAGCACGCGGCCGTGGCCGGGCTGCGAGACGAGGTCCCGCATCAGCCCGATGTCCTCGTGGCAGCGCAGCGTGCGGATGTCGCCGGCGAACGCCCGACGGCGGCCGAATCCGCGCCAGGGCAGCGCGCTCGCGACGGCGCCCTCGCAGGCGTCGCACAGGTCGGTGGTCTTGGGGATCATGCCTTCGGGTCCTCCAGGAGCCCGCGCCGCGCCACCGCGATCGCCTCGCGCAGCACCGCGCGGTCGCCCACGTGGTTGGCGAGCACCAGCAGCAGCCTCGCCTGGAAGCGCTCGGCGCGTTCGTCGTCGAGGTCGCGGATCGCCGCGATCAGCTCGGCGTAGAAGTCGTCGGGGTCGGCGACGTTGGGTTCGTGCTTCAGCGTCATCGCGCTCTCCGTCAGGCGGCGGCGCCGCAGGCGCGCGCGATCGCGGCCTCGATGCGCGAGGCGTCGAACGCGCGCCAGCGCGCGGCGACGTACTGGTCGGGCCGCAGCAGGTAGACCGTGCCGGGCTGCCCGTCGTAGCGCCGCGCCGCCAGGCCCTCGACGTCGACGACGTCGTCGCCCACCGACAGCACCGTCGCGGCCACGCCGTTCCAGGCCACCGTCGCGACCGGAGGCTTCGCGCCGAACGCGAGCAGCACGAAGCCGGCGGGCAGTTCGTTCAGCAGCCAGGACGGTCGCCCCGCGCGGGTCACCGGCGCGTCGGCCGCGTTCGTGCCCGGCCGCATCGCGCCCTCGAAGGGCGCGTCGTCGGGCGTCGAGAGCGGCGACGCGGGGTAGGGCGTGGGCGTCGACAGCCGCCCGCTGTTCAGCAGACGCCGGGCGAAGGGCTCGTGTTCGGACAGCTCGAGCACCGCGTCGCGCAGCACCCGGCTCGCGCGGCTCTTGGGGGTGATGAAGTCGGTGGCGCGCGTGGAGTTCGCGATGTTGTCGTCGGCCGCGACCGAACGCTCGTCGTGGTAGGTGTCGATCAGCGACTCGGGGGCGCGGCCGGCTGCGACGAGCGCGAGCTTCCACGCGAGGTTGTCGACGTCCTGCACGCCGGTGTTCGCGCCGCGCGCGCCGAAGGGCGAGACCTGGTGCGCGCTGTCGCCGGCGAAGAGCACGCGGCCGTGGCGGAAGCGGTCGATGCGCCGGCACGCGAACTGGTAGACCGAGACCCACTCGAGCTCGAACTCGGCGTCGGGGCCCAGCATCGCCTGGATCCGCGGGATCACCTTCTCGGGCTGCCTCTCCTCGTCCGGGTCCGCGCCCCAGCCGAGCTGGAAGTCGATCCGCCAGACGTTGTCGGCCTCGCGGTGCAGCAGCACGCTCTGGCCGCGATGGAACGGGGGGTCGAACCAGAACCAGCGCTCGGTCGGGAAGTCCGCCTTCATCAGCACGTCGGCGATCAGGAAGCGGTCCTGGAAGGCCTGACCGGTGAACTCGGCGCCCACCATCTTCCGGACGTCGCTGTTCGCGCCGTCGCAGGCGATCACCCAGTCGGCGTCGATCGGAACGGGGCCGTCGGGGGTGTCCACCGTCAGCCGGACGCGCCCGTCCGCCTGCTCCAGCGCGGTCACGCGGTGCTTCCAGCGCAGGTCCACCGGGCCGCTCGCGCGGCACGCGTCGACGAGGTATTCCTCGAGGTGGTACTGCTGCAGGTTGATCATCGCCGGCATCCGGTGGCCGGCCTCGGGCAGCAGGTCGAACTGGTAGACCAGGCGATCGCCGCGGAACACCTTGCCGACCTTCCACTGCACGCCCTTGTCGACCATCCGGTCGGCCACGCCCAGCCGGTCCCAGACCTCGAGCGTGCGCTTGGCGTAGCACAGCGCGCGCGAGCCCACGCTCACCGTGTCGTTGTCGTCGAGGAGCACCACCGGCAGCCCGCGTCGGGCGCAGTCGAGCGCCGCGGTCAGGCCGACCGGGCCCGCGCCGATCACCACCAGCGGCACACGCTCGACGCGGCCCTCGGGCTGCACGGGCGAGGGCCGGTAGTCGAACTTCGGGAAGGTGTAGGTCTTCAGCATCGCCGCATCCCGCGTCGTCCCCGTCAGGCCTCGCCGGCCACGTCCGCGAACTCGGGGGCGTGCATCCAGGCCGCGTGCTTCGGCGCGCGCTTCGTGCGGGCCCATTCGTCGAGCATCGCCCACTTCACCTCGTCGAGCTTCGACATCTGCTCGGGCGTCGCGGTGTCGGCCGCCAGCTCGAGCCGGTGGCCGTTCGGATCGAAGAAGTAGATCGACTTGAAGATCGTGTGGTCGGTGGGCCCGATCACGTCGATGCCCGCGGCCTCGAGCCGTGCCTTCGCGTCGACCAGCTCGTCGACCGAGTCGACCTTGAACGCGATGTGCTGGACCCACTCCGGCGTGTTCTCGTCGCGGCCCATCGCCGGCGAGTTCGGCAGCTCGAAGAACGCGAGCACGTTGCCCTGGCCCGCGTCCAGGAAAAGGTGCATGTACGGGTCCGGCGCCTTCGTCGACGGGACCCTGTCCTCCGCGATCGCGAGCACGAAGTCCATCCCCAGGTGGGTGCGGTAGAACTCGACGGTCTCCTTCGCGTCGCGGCAGCGGTAGGCGACGTGGTGGATGCGCTGGATGGGCATGGCGGTCTCCGTGGAGGGGCGACGGGTCAGGCGGCCGGGGGCGGCGCGGGCACGATCGTCCCCGCGCAGTCGCCGAAGCCGATGCGCCGTGCGCCGGGGCGTTCGCAGGCGGCGCGCAGGATCAGCGTGTCGCCGTCGGCGAGGAAGGTCCGGGTCTCGCCGTCGGGGAGCGCGACCGGCGTCTTCCCTCCGGCGGTCAGCTCCAGCAGCGAGCCGGCCTGCGACGGGTCGAGGCCGGACAGCGTGCCGGAGCCGAGCAGGTCGCCGGTCTGCAGGTTGCAGCCGTTCGAGGTCTGGTGCGCGACGAGCTGCGCGAGCGTCCAGTAGGCGGCATCCTTCGCATTGCCGCGCGACAGGCGCACCGGCGGGCGACCGGCCGCGCGCATCGCGGCCGTCTGCAGCCAGGCCTCGACGGTCATGTCGAGCGCGCCGGCCGCGCGGTGGCCCGGCGCGTCGAGGTAGGGCAGCGGCTGCGGGTCGCCGTCGGGCCGCGTGAACGGCGCGCGGAACGGCGCCAGCGCCTCCATCGTCACCAGCCACGGCGAGACCGTGCTCGCGAAGCTCTTCGCGAGGAAGGGCCCCAGCGGCTGGTATTCCCAGGCCTGCAGGTCGCGCGCCGACCAGTCGTTCAGCAGGCACACGCCGAACACGTGGTCCTCCGCGCGGGCCATCGGGATCGGCTCGCCGAGCGGGTTGCCGGTGCCGATCACGAAGCCCAGCTCGAGTTCGTAGTCGAGGCGGCGGACCGGGCCGAAGGTCGGCGCGTCGGCGTCGGGCGCCTTCGTCTGGCCGTTCGGACGGCGGATCGCGTGGCCGCTCGCGACGATCGACGACGCGCGGCCGTGATAGCCGATCGGCACCCAGCGGTAGTTGGGCAGCAGCGGGTTGTCGGGGCGGAACAGCTTGCCGACGGCGGTCGCGTGGTGGATGCCGGTATAGAAGTCCGAGTAGTCGCCGATCGCGCAGGGCAGGGTCAGCTCGGCGTCGGCCTGCGCGACGAGCGCATCGGCGAGCGCGGGCCGGCCGCGGTCGGCGTCGAGCGCGTCGGCGAGCGCGGCCCGCAGGCGCCGTCGTGCGGCCGGACCGAGGGCCATGAACGCGTTCAGGTCGCCGGCCGCGAGCGGCGCGAGCATCGCGAGCACGTCGGCGTCCCAGCCGCCGGCCGCGCGCGCGGCCGCGAGGTCGAGGATCCGGTCGCCGATGGCGACGCCGATCCGCCAGGCCTCGGCGCTGCCGGCGCGCCGGAAGCGGCCGAAGGGCAGGTTCTGGATGGGGAAGTCGGTGGCGGTGTCGTTCGCCGACTCGACCCAGCTGCGCCGGGCCGGGTCGTGGGTCGCGTCGAGGGCGGTGGGTGGGGTCATGGCGGGTCTCCGTGTGCCGGGGCTCAGCCCTCCAGCGTCTCCCACATCTGGCGGTCGCGGTCCGCGGTCCAGATCCGCGGGTCGGCGTGGGCGGTGGCCTCGTCGTAGGCGCGGGTCACGTCGAACGGCATGCAGTGGTCGAAGATGACCCACTTGCCGTACTTCGGCGCCATCGCGTCGTAGGTGCGGCGATAGACGGTCTTCAGGTCCTCGCCGCGCGAGGCGCCGGCCTTCACGTTCGCCCACAGCTCGGAGACGAAGGCGCGCGTCGAGGCGAGCCCCTGCGCGACGCGGTCCTCGCCGACCAGCGCCGGGCCGCGGCCCGGCACCAGCGCGCGCGGGTTCAGCGCGGC
>JBAXJZ010000297.1:0-5733 GCA_037137595.1 Burkholderiales bacterium
AATACCGGCCTGTCACGCCGGGGGTCGCGGGTTCGAGTCCCGTCCACTCCGCCAGAACAGTGACGAGCAACAGGGGCCTTCCGGCCCCTGTTTCTTTTTGTGCGCCTGATCCGTCCGTCGGACCGGCGGCGGCGGCGCCGGCCGGAACGCGACCCAATCACCGATATAATCCGCCGCGACCGGCCGGGCCCGGTTCCGTCCGCCCAGACGGTCCGCCCGCGAGGCCGAGCCCGAGCCCGTCTCCTCGGCCCGGCGATCGACCGTCCTGCACAGCGGGACAGGCGGCCGCCGATCCCGACCCGACACACCGACGCCCGCCCGGACACGTCCGCGGGCCTGCCACCGAGCGCGCCATGTTCGATTCCGTCCGCAAGCACCAGCGCCTGCTGCAGTTCGTGCTGCTGATCCTGATCCTGCCGGCCTTCATGTTCTTCGGGATCTCCGGGTACGAGGGGATGCTGTCCGGTGACCGCGGCATCGCGAAGGTCGGCGACGCCGAGATCTTCCAGAACGAGTTCGACGCCGCCCAGCGCCAGCAGATCGAGCAGATGCGCCAGATGCTCGGCGACTCGATCGATGCGAAGCTGTTCGACACGCCGGAGGCCCGGTCGCGGATCCTGGAGCAGCTGATCGCGCAGAAGACGATCGCGACCCGCGCCGCCGAGAGCCGCGTGATCGTCACCGACCAGCGTGTCCAGCAGACGATCCTGGGCATCGAGGGCCTGAAGAAGCCCGACGGCAGCTTCGACCGTGCCCGCTACGAGTCGCTGGTCACCGCGCGCGGGCAGACGACCGCGGGCTTCGAGGCGATGGTGCGGGCGGACCTGCAGCTGCAGGCGCTGCCCGACGCGGTGCAGGCCTCGGCCTTCACGCCGAAGTCGGTCCGGGAGCGGCTGGTGTCGCTGCAGGAGGAGAAGCGCGAGCTGCGCGAGCTGCGCTTCCCGGCGCTCGACTTCGCCGCGAAGGTCCAGCCGACCGACGAGCAGCTGACGGCCTACTACGAGGCGAACGCGAAGGCCTTCGAGACCGCCGAGAGCGCGAAGGTGGAGTTCGTCGTGCTGTCGCGCGACGCGATCGCCGCACAGATCGCGGTGTCGCCCGATGACCTGAAGACCTACTACGAACAGAACAAGTCGCGCTACGGCACGGCCGAGGAGCGGCGCGCGAGCCACATCCTGGTCAAGGCCGGATCCGACGCGAAGGCCAAGGCCGAGAAGCTGCTGGCCGCCGTGAAGGCAGACCCCTCGAAGTTCGAGGCGATCGCCAAGGCGAGTTCGGACGACCCGGGCTCGGCCGCGCAGGGCGGCGACCTCGGCTTCTTCGAGCGCGGGATGATGGTCAAGCCGTTCGCCGATGCCGCCTTCGAGATGAAGGAAGGCGAGATCCGCGGCCCCGTGGAGTCCGAGTTCGGGATGCACATCATCCGCCTCACCGCCGTCAAGGCGGCGACGATCAAGCCCTTCGAGGCGGTGCGTGCCGAGCTGGAGCGCGAGGTGCGCCTCCAGCAGGCGGGTACGAAGTTCGCCGAGGCCGCGCAGCAGTTCACCGACACGGTCTACGAGCAATCCGATTCGCTGAAGCCGGCCGCCGACAAGTTCAAGCTCGAGGTGCGTACGGGCGAGCTGCTCGGCCGCGGACCGGCGCCCGACGCGCCCAAGGACAGCCCGCTGTCGAATGCGCGGCTGGTGTCTGCGCTCTTCGGCGACGACGTGCTGCGCAACAAGCGCAACACCGAGGCGGTCGAGATCGGGCCGGGCCGGCTCGCGGCGGCACGGATCGCGGAATACCGCGCGCCGCAACGCCGGCCGTTCGCCGAGGTCAAGGATGACGTGCGCAAGCGCGTGATCGCCGACGAGTCGGCCAAGCTCGCGAAGGCCGCCGGCGAGGCGCGCCTCGCGGAGCTGAAGGCGGGCAAGGGGGGCGATGCGGGCTTCGGCCCGGCCCGGACCGTCTCTCGCGGCGCGCCCGGCGGCCTGGCCCCGCAGGCGCTCGATGCGGCCTACCGGCTCGCGCCGGAGCCGGCGCCGGCCCTGGTCGGCGTCGATCTCGGCGGCGGCGCGGGCTACGTCATCGTCCAACTGCTGAAGGTCGTGCCGCCGTCGGCCCAGGAGCTGTCGGCCAAGCTCGCGGCCTACGACATGCAGCTCGAGCGCGCGGCCGCCCAGCAGGACGTCGTCGACTACCTCGAGGCGCTCAAGGGGCGCACGAAGATCGTCCGCCATCCCGAGCGGATCGGCGCCAAGCCGCAGCAGCCCTGATCCCGCCGGACGCTTCGACGCATCGGTCGATGCGTCGGGGCGGCCCGCACGGCACGCCCGTCCCGACGGGGAACGGCCTGACCCGTCGTGATCCGACGCGGGCGGCTGTCGAGGGGCCTCAGCCGGTCTCGGACGCGATCGCCGACAGCGTCCGGGCCGCACGGTCCAGCGCGGCCTCGTCGGTCCCGTCCAGCCGTACGGTCGGCGCCTCGGCGAGCCGGCCGAAGTTGCGCTTCATCGACCGGTCGTAGCTCGGGTCGTAGTGCTCGACCAGCAGCCGCTCGACCAGTTCGAGCCATCGGTCCTGCGCGACGAGCGCCTTCCAGTCGCCGATGCGCTCGCCGCCGTGCAGCGGCACCAGCTTGTCGAGCAGCACGTGGAGGCCGGGCACGTCGGCACGGAAGTGCTCGTACTCCGCGAGCAGGAAGCGGCTGCGCAGCGGCACGTCGGCCTCGATCACAGCGACCCGCGACGCCCGGATCGCGTGGATCAGCGCCTCGGGCACCTGCACCTGGCCGACCTTGCGGCTCTCCGACTCGACGAACACGGGGCGATGCGGGTCGGCGTGACGCAGGCGCTCCCAGAGCTGCGTCTCGAACGCCTTCTGCGACGGCTGCGGCGCACCCGGCAGGCCCCCGAGCACCGAGCCCCGGTGGCGGGCGATCGCCTCCAGGTCGAGCACCTGCTCGCCGAGGGCGGCGAGCCGCTCGAGCAGCCGGCTCTTCGCGCTGCCGGTGCGGCCGGCCACGACGACGAAGCGCAGTCCGCCCGGCAGGCGTTCGAGATCGTCGATCACATGCCGGCGGAACGCCTTGTAGCCGCCCTCGATCACGTGCGTGCGCCAGCCGACACGCGCGAGCACGGTCGCCAGCGACCCCGAGCGGTTCCCGCCGCGCCAGCAGTAGACCAGCGGCTTCCAGTGGCGGTCGCGGTCGGCGAACAGGCGGTCGATCAGGTCGCCGATGTTGCGCGAGACGATCGCCGCGCCGAGGCGCTTGGCCTCGAACGCACCCTGTTCGGCATTGCAGGTGCCCACGAGCGCGCGCTGCGCGTCGTCGAGCACCGGCGCGCTGATCGCGCCGGGCAGGTGGTCCTCGGCGTATTCCGAGGGGCTGCGTGCGTCGATGACGGTGTTGAATTCGCGCAGCCTCGCCACCACGTCGGCAACCGGCAGCGCGATCGGGTCCTTCATGGGCAGATCCCTCGCTGGACCGCGGATTCTATCGGCATGCCGTAGAATCGCCCAACGGAGCCTCCCCGATGAAAGTCTTCAACCTCGCCTGCGAACACGACCACCGCTTCGAGGGGTGGTTCGGGTCGGCCGAGGACTACGACGCGCAGCTCGCGCGGGGCCTTGTCGAGTGTCCGGTCTGCGCGAGCAAGGACATCCGCAAGATGCCGACCGCCCCACGGCTGAACCTCTCGGGGACGTCGGACAAACCTCTCGCGCCGGCGGCCGGCGGGCGCGAGGCGGCGGCGCAGATGCCCGACGCGAAGGCGATGCAGGCGATGGTCATGAAGCTCGCCCGCAGCATCGTCGAGAACACCGAGGACGTCGGCGAACGCTTCGCGGACGAGGCGCGCAGGATCCACTACCGCGAGGCGCCCGAGCGCGGGATCCGTGGCACCGCGAGCCCGGAGCAGGCCCGCGAGCTGTCGGAGGAGGGCATCGAGGTGTTCTCGTTCCCGCTGCCCGCGGCCGCGAAGGAACCGCTGCAGTGAGCTCGGCGGGGCGCGCCGGCGCGCCCCGGACCGGACCCGCCGCCTCTCAGGGCTTCTTCGCCAGCACCTGGATGCCGCGCTGCACCGCCGGCCGGTTGCCGATCGCCTCGAACCACGCCTTCACGTTCGGGTACCGGTCGATGTCCACGCCGTGGTTCTTCGGGTTGCGCAGCCACGGCCAGATCGCGATGTCGGCGATCGTGTACGCCTTGCCGGCCACGTAGTCGTTGGTCGCCAGCCGCTTGTCGAGCACGCCGTAGAGGCGGTTCGCCTCCTCCGTGTAGCGGTCGATCGCGTAGGGCACCTTCTCCTTCGCGAACACGCGGAAGTGCCCGGCCTGGCCCAGCATGGGGCCCACGCCGCCCATCTGGAACATCAGCCACTGCAGCGCCTCGTACTTGCCGCGGTCAGATTTCGGCAGGAAGCGGCCGGTCTTGGCGGCGAGGTAGACGAGGATCGCGCCCGACTCGAACAGCGAGATCGGCGTGCCGTCCGGGCCGTCGGGATCGACGATCGCCGGGATCTTGTTGTTCGGGGAGATCGCGAGGAAGGCCGGATCGAACTGCGCGCCCGCACCGATGTCGACGGCGTGCACGGCATACGGCAGGCCGCACTCCTCGAGCATGATGTGGACCTTCTGTCCGTTCGGCGTCGGCCAGGAATGGACCTCGATCATCGTCAGGGCTCCGCTGGGCAGGGAAGGGGGAGCCCCGATCGTAGCGCCGCGCGCGCGGGCCGGCGAGTCCGGTCCCGCGCGGCGGCGGGGACGCGGCGCCCTGCGGCGCCGCGCCCGCCACCCGGCGGTCAGGAGCCGCGGGTGATCGGCATGGCCTCGAGGTCGTTCTTCGAGGGCACGGTGGCGTGCTTGCCGAGTTCGAGCTTCGCGATCGCGGCGCGGTGCACCTCGTCCGGGCCGTCGGCGAAGCGCAGCGTGCGCTGGTGGGCGTACATGTTGGCCAGCGGCGTGACCTGCGAGATGCCGGCGCCGCCGTGGGCCTGCATCGCCCAGTCGATGATCTGGCAGGCCATGTTGGGCGCGATCACCTTGATCATCGCGATCTCGGCGCGCGCGACCTTGTTGCCCACGGTGTCCATCATGTAGGCGGCCTTGAGGGTCAGCAAACGGGCTTGCTCGATCATGATGCGAGACTCGGCAATGCGCTCATGCCACACGCCTTGGGCGGAGATGAGTTTGCCAAAGGCGGTGCGGCTGTTGAGGCGTTTGCACATTAACTCCAAAGCACGCTCGGCGCAGCCAATGGTTCGCATGCAGTGGTGCACGCGACCTGGGCCTAAGCGGCCTTGGGCGATTTCAAAGCCTCGGCCTTCGCCCAACAGCAAATTGCCCACGGGTACCCGCACGTTCTTCATCACCACTTCCATGTGGCCGTGGGGGGCATCGTCGTAACCGAAGACGGTCAAGGGGCGCAAAATTTCCACGCCGGGGGAATTGGCTGGCACCACAATCATGCTCTGCTGCGAGTGGCGAGGCGCGTCGGGATCGGTTTTGCCCATGACGATATACACCGCGCAACGGGGGTCACCTGCACCAGACGACCACCATTTGCGGCCATTGATCACGTAATGGTCGCCATCGCGGCGGATGCTGCACTGAATATTGGTGGCGTCAGATGAGGCGACATCGGGTTCGGTCATCAAAAACGCAGAACGGATCTCGCCGCGCAGCAAAGGCTCTAGCCACTGGTCTTTCAGGGACTCGCTGGCATAGCGCTCAAAAGTTTCCATGTTGCCA
>JBAXJZ010000298.1:0-5718 GCA_037137595.1 Burkholderiales bacterium
CACCAAGCACATGGACGGCCAGGGCCGCGTGCTGGGCGGCGCGGTGCTGGGATCGCGGAAGTACGTCGAGGAGACCCTCGCGCCCTTCGTGCGCACCACCGGGCCGTCGCTGTCGGCGTTCAACGCCTGGGTGCTGCTCAAGGGCCTGGAGACCCTCGGAATGCGGATGGAACGCCAGTCCGCGAATGCGCTCGCGCTCGCGCGCTGGCTGGAGGCCCAGCCGGGCGTCTCGCGCGTCTACTACCCGGGGCTGGCCTCGCACCCGCAGCATGCGCTCGCGATGACGCAGCAGAAGACCGGCGGCGCGATCGTGTCGTTCGAGCTCGGTCGACCGGGCGAGGACCTCTACGGCGATGCGCTGCGCCAGCGTGCGTGGCGCGTGATCGACGCCTGCCGGCTGATGTCGATCACCGCCAACCTCGGCGATGTGAAGACCACCATCACCCATCCGGCCAGCACCACCCACGGCCGCGCGGGCGCCGAGGCGCGGCGCGCGGCGGCCGTCACCGAGGGACTGATCCGGATCGCGGTGGGGGCGGAGGATCCGGCCGACCTGATCGCGGACCTCGCCGGCGGGCTGGCCCAGGCCGGCGCATGAGACGGGCCGCCGCCGCGGCGCTCGCGGCGCTGGTCGGCGCGGGGTGCACGGCGCCGACCGTCTACGACGCCGCGGCCGGGTTCCGGCGCGCGAGCTGCGATCGCGTCGTCGAGCCGGAGCGCCGGGCCGAGTGCCTGCGCCGCGCCGATACCGACGCGACCGCCTACGAGCGCGAACGCGACCGGGCGACCGAGCGCCGCTGAGGGCGCGCTCAGCGCGCCGCGAAGCAGTAGAGCAGGCCGGCGCCGCCGGACGAGGCGAGCTGCGGATCGCTGCAGCCCCGGCTGGGGTGCGAGCTGTTCCACGAGGCTGCCGGCAGGTCGTCGCGCAGGCCGAGCCGGTCGCTGTGGCCCACCATGGCGGCGCCGTCGCCGCTCGAGGTCCAGTTCCGGCAGGTGCGGTCCTCGCCCGGACCGAAGGCGCGGCCCTCCGGCGTCGAGCCGGTGAGGATGTCGTGCCGGTTCGGCGACTCCGTGCGGCCGTTGACGATCCGCCCCTGCTCGTCGAGCGCGGTCAGCTTCGTCAGGTTGTTGTTGCCGTGCAGGTCTCGCAGGTTCGTGGCCACGAGCACGCCCTTGGCGTTGTACCAGGGGCCGCCGCCGATCCGGTCGCGGGCGTTGACCGCCGGCTCGCCGCCGGTGGCCTGCGTGCTGAGGTAGGCCCGCCAGCTGCGGTTGCCGACCCCCGCCGCGGTGGCGAGCTTCTGGCAGTGGGCGTCGGCGCCGGCCAGGCCGCCATAGTTCGCGCCCTGGCCCGAGCCGGTGCTCGTCACGAAGAAGCCCATCTGGCCGGCGGGCACCGCGAGCGAGCCGAGCCAGCCGCAGCCGGCGACGACGATCGGTGCGGCGAGCAGGGCGATGCGGGCGAGCGGGAGCCGTCGGTCCATGGGTGTCTCCGGTGCGGGGTGGGGGGCGACCACGGCCGACCGGCCCTGGTGCGCCCGACTCTACGCCCCGCCCGACCCCCGCGTCACCCTTCGGACACGGTCTCGATCGCCGGGCCCGTTCCGGTTACCGAGCGGTCGGCCGATCGCCTTCGTGCTCGCTCGCGCGCACCCGGACTCACTTGGGCGCAGCCATCCCCAGCCGCTCGATCGTGCCCTTCTCGGCCGCGAAGGTCTCCGTCGCGAACTTGGTGTAGCCCGCGGTGTCCAGGTAGATGATCGGCTGGTCGTACTTCTCCAGCGTGGCCAGCACGGCCGGATCGTCCAGCACCCGCTTGAAGGCGTCATGCAGCGTCTTCACGATCGCCGGGTCCATGCCCTTCGGGCCGCAGACGCCGAACGGCGAGTCCGAGACCGTCTCGTAGCCCAGTTCGTTGAGCGTGGGGATGTTCGACCACTTCTTCGTGCGCTTGCTGCCGTAGGTGGCGAGCAGCCGCAGCCGGCCCGCCTCGACCTGCGGCGCCCAGCCCGTCGAGTCGCTGTGGCCCATCGTGTGTCCGCCGATCAGCGCCTGCAGCCCATCGGCCACGCCCTTGAACGGCACGTGCTGCAGCTTGATGCCGGCCTTCGCGGCGAACTCCTCGACCGCGAGGTGCGGGCTCGTGCCCACGCCCGGCGAGCCGTAGGTGAACTCGCCCGGCTTCGCCTTCGCGAAGGCCACCAGGTCCTTGATGTCCTTGATGGGCGAATCCGCGCGCACGACCATCCCGAAGGTGTAGCCGGTCATGCAGATGATCCAGGTGAAGTCCTTCGTGGTGTCGAACTGCACCTTCTGCATGTGCGGGATGCGGAAGACGCTCTGCGGCAGCTGCGCGAGCGTGTAGCCGTCGGGCTTGGCATTGTTGGCGAGTTCCACCGCGCCGAGCGTGCCGCCGGCGCCGCCCTTGTTCTCGATGACCACCTGCTGGCCCAGGATCTTCGAGGCGCTCTCGGCCCACGAGCGCATGACGATGTCGGTGGTGCCGCCGGCCGTCCAGGGGCAGATCAGCTTGATCGTGCGCGCGGGGAAGGCCTGGGCGCGGGCGGCCGAGGGCAGCAGCGTGGTACCGGCGGCAGCGGCCGCGCCGGCGACGAAGGTGCGACGGGTGGTCATCGGGTCTCCGTGAGGGGGCGTGTTCGTGTTCGTGTCGGGCGCCGAACCGGTCCCGGCCGGGTCGACCCGGGCGGAGCCCGGACGGGCCGGCGGCGGCCGGCGGCGCGCGAGCCGGGACTGTGCCACAAGTTCCTCACGTGCTCTCGTCCGGTCGTGTCGGTGCGGAGCCTGTCCCGCTTCGCCGGCGGCCCAGGCGGCAGGCAGCGGCCGCGCCCGCCGCGGGAAGGCCCTCAGCAGCTTCGCGTCCAGCGTCACCGGCTTCACCCCCAGCGAGAGCGCCAGCGCGGCGAACCCGCGGTCGCGGGCGGAGCCGTCGGTGTCGCGGGCCAGCAGCGCTGCCGCGCGGGCCGTGTGCTCGCGCCGCGCTCATCGGAAATCCCGACTGCGCAGCGCCAGCCCGCCGAGCAGATCCGTGTGGTCGACCACCCGCTGCGCCACCAGGTGCATCACCTGCCCGCCGGTGGCCGTGTCGGCCTGCCAGGTGCCGTAGACCGTCATCAGCCGCGAGCCCAGCACCTCCTTGCGCCAGCGCTCGAGTACCGCCGGCCAGACGATCACGTTGACCGTGCCGGTGTCGTCCTCCAGCGTCACGAAGACCACGCCCTTGGCCGTCTCCGGCCGCTGCCGGTGCGTGACCAGGCCGCTGGCGCGGGCGAGCCGGCCGTCCGGATAGGTGCGCAGCACCGCGGCCGGCTCCACGCGGAAGCGGGCGAGTTCGTCGCGCAGCAGCGCGATCGGGTGCCGGCCCATCGGCAGGCCGATCGACGCGTAGTCGGCCACCGTGGCCTCGCCCTCGGTCATCGGCGGCAGCGAGACCGGCGCCTCGTCGAAGCGCGCGTCCTCGAGCAGCGCGGGCAGCGAGCCGATGCCCAGCGCCTCCCAGGCCGCCTCCACCCGGTGGCCGGCGATCGCGGCGAGCGCGTCGGCGCGCGCGAGCGCCTGCAGGTCGCGCCTCTCCAGGCGGGCCTCGCGGGCGAGGTCCTCCACGTTCGCGAAGGGGCTCGCCGCGAGGTCCTCGCCGTCCGGGCCGCGGCCCGCCGCCCGCCGTGCCTTGCGCACCGCCACCAGCCGCTTCGCCGCGTCCTCCGAGAGCCCGGCGATCCGGTTCAGGCCCAGCCGCACCGCGGGCTGCGGCCGCCAGTCCACGCCGCCGTGCAGCTGCGGCGGCGCGTCGGTGATCTCCTCCAGCCGCGACTCCCAGTCGCTCGCGAGCACGCAGGGGCCGCGCACCTCCACCCCGTGCTCGCGCGCGTCGCGCACCAGCTGCGCGGGCGCGTAGAAGCCCATCGGCTGCGAGTCGAGCAGCGCGGCGAGGAAGGCCGCCGGCTCGTGCCGCTTGATCCAGCAGCTCACGTAGACCAGCAGAGCGAAGCTCGCCGCGTGGCTCTCCGGGAAGCCGTATTCGCCGAAGCCCTCGATCTGCCTGAAGATCCGCTCCGCGAACTCCAGCTGGTAGCCGCGCGCGAGCATGCCGTCGATGACCTTCTGCTGGAACGCGTGCAGCCCGCCCTTGCGCCGCCAGGCGGCCATCGCGCGGCGAAGCTGGTCCGCCTCGCCCGGCGTGAAGCCGGCCGCGAGGATCGCGATCTGCATCACCTGTTCCTGGAAGATCGGCACCCCGAGCGTGCGCTCGAGCGCCGGCCGGATCTCCTCGCGCGGGTACTCCACCGGTTCCAGCCCCTGCCGCCGCCGCAGGTAGGGGTGGACCATGCCGCCCTGGATCGGGCCCGGGCGCACGATCGCGACCTCGATCACCAGGTCGTAGAAGCAGCGCGGCCGCAGCCGCGGCAGCATGCTCATCTGCGCGCGCGACTCGATCTGGAAGACCCCCACCGTGTCGGCGTTGGAGATCATCTCGTAGGTGTCCGGGTCCTCGGCCGGGACGTCCTGCAGCCGGAAGGCGCCTGGGGCGCCGGGCGTGCCGCCGCGCCGCCGCGTGACGAAGTCCAGCGCGCGCCGGATCGCGCTCAGCATGCCCAGCGCCAGCACGTCGACCTTCAGCAGCCCGAGCGCGTCGAGGTCGTCCTTGTCCCACTGGATGACGCTGCGCTCCGGCATGGCCGCGTTCTCGATCGGCACCAGCCGCGCGAGCGAATCGCGCGCGATCACGAAGCCGCCGCTGTGCTGAGACAGGTGTCGCGGGAAGCCCATCAGCTGCGTGGTGAGCTTCATCCAGGCGAGCACCACCCGCGAGTTCGGGTCGAAGCCGGCTTCCACGAAGCGCTCCGGCTTGATCGCGCGGCCGTCCCACCACTGCTGCGTGCGCGTGAGCAGGTCGATGCGCTGCGCGTCGATGCCGAGCGCGCGGCCCACGTCGCGCAGCGCCGAGCGCGGCCGGTAGGTGGCGAGCGCGCCGGTGAGCGCCGTGCGCTCGCGCCCGTATTTCGAGTAGAGGTACTGGATGACCTCCTCGCGCCGCTGGTGCTCGAAGTCCACGTCGATGTCCGGCGGCTCGTTGCGCTCCTTGCTGATGAAGCGCTCGAAGAGCACCGACATCCGCGACGGATCCACCTCCGTGATGCCGACGCAGTAGCAGACCGCCGAGTTGGCCGCCGAGCCGCGCCCCTGGCAGAGGATGCCCCGGCCGCGCGCGAAGCGGACGATGTCGGCCACCGTGAGGAAGTAGGCTTCGTAGCGCAGGTCCGCGATCAGCGCGAGCTCGTGCTCGATCTGCGCGCGGACCGCGTCGGGCAGCCCGCCGGGGTAGCGGACCTTCACGCCTTCGTAGGTCAGGTGCCGCAGCCAGGACGCCGGCGTGTGGCCCTCCGGGACGATCTCCTGCGGATATTCGTAGCGCAGCGAGTCGAGCGAGAACGCGCAGTGCGCGGCGACCTCGAGCGTCTCCTCCAGCAGCTCCGGCGGATAGAGCTGCGCGAGCCGCAGCCGTGCGCGCAGGTGCTGCTCCGCGTTGGGCGGCAGCGCGAAGCCCAGTTCCTTCACCGGCCGGCCGAGCCGCGTGGCGGTGAGCACATCGTGCAGGCTGCGCCGCGAGCGCAGGTGGTAGTGCACGTCGCCCGCAGCCACCAGCGGCAGGCCCGCGTCCTTCGAGACCTCGCGCAGCCGGCCGAGCAGCGGCACGTCGTG
>JBAXJZ010000299.1:0-5713 GCA_037137595.1 Burkholderiales bacterium
CGACGGGCTGATCAAGAGCCTGGCCGACCGCAACAAGGCCTTCTCGCAGGGCGCGGCGAAGGGCTGACCGACGTGAGCGCCTGCCCGGCCGAGATCCTGCTGTCCGGGGCGCCCGCCGCGCTCGACGCGGCGCGCGCCGCGCTGCGTGCCGGCGGCGGCACGCTCGACCTGGCACCGCTCGCGCGCTTCGACTCGGCCGCGGTCGCGGTGCTGGTGGCGCTGCGCCGCGAGGCCGGAACCGGAGCGGCGTTCCGGAACCCCCCGGCGAATTTGCGTAAACTCGCGTCCCTTTACGGCGTCGAGGCGGCGCTGTTCGGTCCCGCAGCGGCCTGAGCCGGGGGCCGTCCGGCTCGCCCCGCCGAGCCCGCCCCCCGCCCATGACCGCCGCCATCGACGTCCGATCCGTCCACAAGCGCTACGGCGCCTTCGAGGCGCTGCGCGGCGTGTCGATGGAGATCGCCCAGGGCGAGTTCTTCGGGCTGCTCGGGCCCAACGGGGCCGGCAAGACCTCGCTGATCTCGATCATCGCCGGGCTCAACCGGCCGAGCTCGGGGTCGGTGCGCGTGATGGGCCACGACGTCGTCGCCGACTACCGCAGCGCCCGCCGGGCGCTCGGCGTGGTGCCGCAGGAACTGGTCTTCGACCCCTTCTTCAGCGTCCGCGAGACGCTGCGGATCACCTCCGGCTACTACGGGCTGCGCCGCAACGACGACTGGATCGACGAGATCCTCGCGAACCTGGACCTCACCGGCAAGGCCGACGCCAACATGCGCGCGCTGTCCGGCGGCATGAAGCGCCGGGTGCTGGTCGCGCAGGCGCTGGTCCACCGCCCGCCGGTGATCGTGCTCGACGAGCCGACCGCGGGCGTGGACGTCGAGCTGCGCCAGACGCTGTGGAAGTTCGTCCGGCGCCTGAACCGCGACGGCCACACCATCGTGCTGACGACCCATTACCTCGAGGAAGCCCAGGAGCTCTGCGGCCGGATCGCGATGCTCAAGCAGGGGCGGGTGGTGGCGCTCGAGCGCACGGCCGACCTGCTCGGCCGGTTCGGCGGCGGCACGGTCTCGCTGCGGCTGTCGCGGGCGGCGCTGCCCGAGGGGCTGCGGGGGCTGCTGGCGGGCGATCCGCTGCCCGACGGCCGGATCCGGCTGAAGCTCGACGACTGGCAGGCGCTGGAGCCGATCCTCGCGCGGCTGCGTGAGGCGGGGTGCCACGTGGACGAGATGGAACTCGCCCACACGGACCTCGAGGACGTGTTCGTGAAGATCATGGCCGGCGACGGCGGCAGCGCCGCCGCGCCGGCGGAGAAGGCCGCATGACCGGCTTCCGCACCCTCCTCTACAAGGAGCTGCTGCGCTTCTGGAAGGTGGCGGTGCAGACCGTGGCCGCGCCGGTGCTGACCGCGCTGCTCTACCTGCTGGTCTTCTCGCAGGCGCTGTCCGAGCACGTCCAGCCGTTCCCCGGCGTGCCCTACATCGCCTTCCTGGTGCCCGGCCTGGTGATGATGTCGGTGCTGCAGAACGCGTTCGCCAACGCGTCCTCGTCGCTGATCCAGTCGAAGATCACCGGCAACCTGGTGTTCGTCCTGCTGCCGCCGCTGTCGCCGCTGGAGCTGTTCGGCGCCTACGTGCTGGCGGCGGTCGCGCGCGGGCTGATGGTGGGCGTCGGCGTGTTCGCGATCACCGCGTTCTTCGCGCCGCCGACCTTCGCCGCACCCGGCTGGATCCTGGCCTTCGCGGTCCTGGGCAGTGCGATTCTCGGTACAATGGGCCTGATCGGCGGGATCTGGGCCGAGAAGTTCGACCAGATCGCGATGTTCCAGAACTTCCTGATCATGCCGGCCACGTTCCTGGCCGGCGTTTTCTATTCGGTGCACACGCTGCCCGCCTTCTGGCAGACGGTCTCGCACCTGAACCCGTTCTTCTACATGGTCGACGGCTTCCGTTACGGCTTCTTCGGTCAGTCCGACGTGCCGCCCGTCGTCAGCCTCGCGATCGTCGTCGCGACGCTGGCCGTCGCGGCGGGCGTGGCGCTGCGGATGCTCCAGACCGGCTGGCGGATCCGCCACTGACGCTCCACCCCCGCGCGGGCGCCGCCGTCCGCGCGCCCTTCGTCCGCGCACGCACCATGACCACTCCCGACGCCATCCACCGGTACATCGCCGAGGGCCTGCCCTGCGAGCACCTGCACGTCGACGGCGACGGCCGCCACTTCGAGGCCACCATCGTGTCCGCGCAGTTCGCCGGCAAGCGGCCGGTGCAGCGCCACCAGATGGTCTACGCGGTGCTCGGCGACCGGATGCGCGAGGAGATCCACGCGCTGTCGATGAACACGCTCACGCCCGAGGAATGGGCGGCGAAGCAGGGCCGCTGACGGCCGGCCGAAGGAACACCCGATGGACAAGCTGCTGATCCACGGCGGCCGCCGGCTGCAGGGCGAGGTGCGCATCTCGGGCGCGAAGAACGCCGCGCTGCCGATCCTGTGCGCCGGCCTGCTGGTGCCGGGCACGCTCGAGCTCTCGAACGTGCCCACGCTGCAGGACGTGGGCACGACGCTGAAGCTGCTCGAGAGGATGGGCGTGAAGACCGCGCGCGATGCCGCCGCAGGCACGGTCACGCTCGACGCCTCGCAGGTCACGAACACCGAGGCCGCCTACGACCTGGTGAAGACGATGCGCGCGTCGATCCTCGTGCTGGGGCCGCTGGTGGCCCGCTTCGGCGAGGCGCGCGTGTCCCTGCCCGGCGGCTGCGCGATCGGCCAGCGGCCGGTCGACCAGCACATCAAGGGCCTGCAGGCGCTGGGCGCGCACATCGAGATCGAGCACGGCTACGTGGTCGCGAAGGCCGCGCGGCTGCGCGGCACGCGGATCGTCACCGACATGGTGACCGTCACCGGCACCGAGAACCTGATGATGGCCGCGGTGCTCGCCGAGGGCGAGACGGTGATCGAGAACGCCGCGCGCGAGCCCGAGGTGGTGGACCTCGCGAACGCGCTCGTCGCGCTCGGCGCACGGATCCGCGGCGCCGGCACCGACCGCATCGTGATCGAGGGCGTCGAGTCGCTGCGCCCCGGCTCGTACCGCGTGATGGCCGACCGCATCGAGACCGGCACCTTCCTGTGCGCGGTGGCTGCCGCCGGCGGCGAGCTCACGCTGACCCACTGCGAGCCCGACACGCTCGACGCCACGCTCGACAAGCTGCGCGAGGCGGGCCTGCGGATCGAGACCGGGCCCGACTGGGTCCGCGGCTCGATGGACGGCCGGCCGAAGTCGGTCAACGTGCGCACCGCGCCGTACCCGGCCTACGCGACCGACATGCAGGCCCAGCTGATGGCGGTGAACTGCGTGGCCGAGGGCACCGGCGTGATCACCGAGACGATCTTCGAGAACCGCTTCATGCACGTGCAGGAGCTGCGGCGGCTGGGCGCGGAGATCGACACCGAGGGCAACACCGCCATCGTCCGCGGCAAGCGCGGCCTGTCGGGGGCGATCGTGATGGCGACCGACCTGCGTGCGTCCGCGGGCCTCGTCATCGCGGGCCTCGTCGCCGACGGCGACACGCTCGTCGACCGCATCTACCACCTCGACCGCGGCTACGACCGGATGGAGCGCAAGCTCGCCGCCGTGGGCGCGAGCATCGAGCGGGTGCGCACGGTGGTCGACGCATGATCACGCTCGCGCTCTCCAAGGGCCGGATCCTCGACGACACGCTGCCGCTGCTGAAGGCGGTGGGCATCGACGTCGACCCGGCGGTGCTCGACTCGCGCAAGCTGATCCTGCCCACCGCCGACCCCGGCCTGCGCCTCATCATCGTCCGCGCCTCCGACGTGCCCACCTACGTCCAGTACGGCGCGGCCGACCTCGGCGTGGCCGGCAAGGACGTGCTGCTCGAGCACGGCGGCGACGGCCTCTACCAGCCGATCGACCTCGGCATCGGCCGCTGCCGGATGTGTGTCGCGACGAAGCGCGGCTTCGACTACGCGAGCGCCGTGCGCCGCGGCCAGCGGCTGCGCGTGGCGACGAAGTACGTGGGCGTCGCCCGCGAGCACTTCGCCTCGAAGGGCGTGCACGTCGACCCGATCAAGCTCTACGGCTCGATGGAGCTCGCGCCGCTGGTGGGCCTGGCCGACGCGATCGTCGACCTGGTCTCCACCGGCTCGACGCTGAAGGCCAACGACCTCGTCGAGGTCGAGGAGATCATGACGATCTCCTCGCGCCTCGTGGTGAACCAGGCGTCGCTGAAGACGCGCTACGCCGAGCTCGCGCCGCTGCTCGACCGGCTCGCGCGCGCGGTCGGCGCGGAGGCCCTGCGATGAACGCGCCGCAGCCCGACATCCACCGTCTCGATTCCGCCGAGCCCGGCTTCGACGCGAAGCTCGCGGCGCTGCTCGCCTGGGAGGCCGACCAGGACGCCGAGATCGAGCGCGCCGCGGCCGAGATCCTGCGCGACGTGCGCACCCGCGGCGACGCCGCGGTGCTCGACTTCACGCGCCGCTTCGACCGCGTCGACGTGACCGACGCACGCGCGCTCGAGCTGCCGCGCAGCGAGCTCGAGGCCGCGCTCGCCGGCCTGTCGCCCGCGCGCCGCGACGCGCTGCGGGCCGCGGCCGACCGGGTCCGCGACTACCACGAGCACCAGCGCCAGCCCTCGTGGTCGTACATCGACGACGACGGCACGCGCCTCGGCCAGAAGATCACGCCGCTCGACCGCGTGGGCCTGTACGTGCCTGGCGGCAAGGCCGCGTATCCGTCGTCGGTGCTGATGAACGCGATCCCCGCGAAGGTCGCGGGCGTGCCCGAGCTGGTGATGGTCACGCCCACGCCCGGCGGCGTGCGCAACCCGCTGGTGCTCGCCGCCGCCGCGATCGCCGGCGTCGACCGGGTCTTCACCATCGGCGGCGCGCAGGCCGTGGGCGCGCTCGCCTACGGCACCGCGACCATCCCCTCGGTCGACAAGATCGTGGGCCCCGGCAACGCCTACGTCGCCGAGGCCAAGCGCCGCGTGTTCGGCACGGTGGGCATCGACATGATCGCCGGGCCCTCCGAGATCCTGGTGATCTGCGACGGCGGCACCGATCCCGACTGGATCGCGATGGACCTGTTCTCGCAGGCCGAGCACGACGAGCTCGCGCAGGCGATCCTGCTGTGCCCGGACGCGGCCTTCCTCGACGCGGTCCACGCCTCCGTCCGCAGGCTGCTGCCGACGATGCCGCGCCGCGACGTGATCGCCGCGTCGCTCGCCGGCCGCGGCGCGCTGGTCAGGGTCCGGTCGCTCGAGGAAGCCTGCGAGATCGCCAACCGCATCGCGCCCGAGCACCTCGAGATCTCCACCGCCGACCCGCAGCGCTGGGCCGACCGCATCCGCCACGCCGGCGCGATGTTCCTCGGCCCCTGGACCAGCGAGTCGCTCGGCGACTACTGCGCCGGCCCGAACCACGTGCTGCCCACGATGCGCACTGCGCGCTTCTCCTCGCCGCTGGGCGTCTACGACTTCCAGAAGCGCTCGTCGATCATCGAGGTCTCGCGCAACGGCGCCCGCGTGCTCGGCGCGATCGCCTCCGAGCTCGCGCACGGCGAGGGGCTGCAGGCCCACGCCCGCAGCGCCGAGCTGCGCGCCGAGGCGAAGTGAAGGGCCCGACATGAGCGCCGCCCCGCAGGACCTGATCCGCCCCGACATCCTCGCGATGTCGAGCTACCACGTGCCGCCGGCCACCG
>JBAXJZ010000300.1:0-5711 GCA_037137595.1 Burkholderiales bacterium
CCCGCCGGCGTCCGCCGTCGCGACGGACGCGCCCTCGATCCGGTAGCCGATCCGCTGCACGCCGGGGGCGACCTGCGCGAGCATCGACGGCGCCCACGGGTCGTCGAGGTTCACCACCGCCGCGCGCAACCCGGGCCAGCCGAACAGCATCGCCTTCGCGTCGGCGTAGGCCTGCATCGTGCCGTGGTAGTCGAGGTGGTCGCGGGTGAGGTTCGTGTAGACGGCGACCGCGATCCGCGTGCCGTCCAGCCGGTGCTGGTGCAGTCCGATCGAGGACGCCTCGATCGCGACCGCGCCCACGCCGTCTCGCACGAAGCGCGCGAACAGCGCCTGCAGCGACAGCGCGTCGGGCGTGGTGAGGCCGGTGTCGTCGAGTTCGGGCAGCCCGTCGTCGCCGAGCGGACCGGCACCGATCGTGCCCACCACCGCGGCGCGCCGGCCGGCGGCGTGCAGGCCCTGCGCGATCCACTGGCTGCAGCTGGTCTTGCCGTTGGTGCCGGTGACCGCGACCACGTCCATCTTCGCGGTGGGCGCGTCGTGCTACGCGTCCGCGATCGGGCCCGCGAGCGCCTTGAGGCCGGCGACGCGGCGCAGCGGGACGGCGACGCCGGAGAGCCCGGCCGCGTCGGCGCCGCCCTGCGGCACCGCTTCGGCCACCACCGCGGCCGCGCCGCGCGCGAGCGCCTGCTCGACGAAGCGACGGCCGTCGGCGCGCTCGCCCGGATACGCGAAGAACGCGTCGCCCGGCGAGACCGCGCGGCTGTCGGCGACCAGCGCCGCGCCCGGGGGGAGGACCCCGCGCAGCCAGCCCGCGACGTCGACGGCGGCCTCGTGCACCGCGGTCACAGGCTCTCCTTCACCGGGTCGGCGGGCACGATCACCGTGCTGTACGGCGCGTCGGGCTGCACGCGCAGCGCGCGCAGCGTCTCGCCGGTGATCCGCGAGAAGATCGGCGCGGCCACCAGGCCGCCGTAGTACTTGCCCGCCGACGGCTCGTCGACCATCACCGCGACCACCACGCGCGGGTTCGACATCGGCGCCAGGCCGACGAAGGAGGCGACGTACTTGTTCTGGTAGACGCCGTTCTCGTTCTTGTGCGCGGTGCCGGTCTTGCCGCCGACGCGGTAGCCCTGGATCTGCGCGGCGGGCGCCGTGCCCTGAGGGCCGGCGGCCATCTCGAGCATCTTGCGCAGCTGCTGCGCGGTCTCGGGCCGGTACACCGGCACGCCGACGGCCGGCGCGTCGCTCTTGATCAGCGTGAGCGGGATCAGGTCGCCCTCGCGCGCGAACACGGTGTAGGCGCGCGCCATCTGCAGCAGCGACACCGACAGGCCGTGGCCGTAGGACATCGTCGCCTGCTCGATCGGCTTCCAGCTCTTGTGCGGCCGCACCCGGCCCGCGACCGCCCCGGGAAAGCCGATGTGCGGCGGCTGCCCGAAGCCCAGCGAGGTCAGCCCTTCCCACATCTTCTGCGGCGGCAGCTGCATCGCCATCTTCACGGTGCCGACGTTCGACGACTTCTGAAGCACCTGCTCGACCGTCAGCAACCCGTAGCGGTGCGCGTCGCCGATCGTCGCCGTGCCGATCGTCAGCTTGCCCGGCGAGGTGTCGATCATCGTGGTCGGCTTGAACCTGCCGGCCTCGAGCGCCATCGCGACCGAGAACGGCTTCATCGTGGAGCCGGGCTCGAAGGTGTCGGTGATCGCGCGGTTGCGCAGCTGGCCGCCGGTCAGGCCGGCGCGGTTGTTAGGGTCATAGGACGGCAGGTTCGCGAGCGCCAGGATCTCGCCCGAGCGCACGTCGACCACGATCGCCGCGGCGGCCTTCGCGCGGTGCTCGCGGATCGCGTCGCGCAGCGCGTTGTAGGCGAGGAACTGGATGCGGGTGTCGATCGACAGCGCGAGGTCGTCGCCGTCCTGCGGTTCGGTGCCCGAGCCGACCTGCTCGATCACCCGGCCGAGGTTGTCCTTGATCACTCGGCGGCTGCCGGGCCGGCCGGCCAGTCGCTGCTGCTGCGACAGCTCGAAGCCCTCCTGGCCCGCGTCCTCGACGTTGGTGAAGCCCACCAGGTGGGCGACCGTCTCGCCTTCCGGATAGTGGCGCTTGTTCTCGCCGCGCAGGTGCACGCCCGGAATCTTCAGCGCCTCGACCTTCTTCGCGACATCGACGTCCACCTGCCGCTTCAGGTAGACGTAGTTCTTGCCCTCGGCCAGCTTGCGGTCGAGCTCGCGCGGATCGAGACCGAGCAGCTTCGCGAGCTGGGCCTTCTGCGCGGCGGTGGCGACCACGTCGTCCGGGTCGGCCCAGACCGCCTTCGCCGGCAGGCTCGAGGCGAGGACCACGCCGGTCCGGTCGACGATCTTGCCGCGGTCGGCGGGGATCTCGAGCGTGCGCTCGTAGCGGACCGCGCCCTGGCGCTGCAGGAAGTCGTTCGACAGCGCCTGCAGCCAGAACGCGCGCAGCCCGAGCGCGACGAAGGCCACCGCGACCAGGCCGAGCATGAAGCGCGAGCGCCAGGCGTGGAGCTTGGGCGCGAGCAGCGCGTTGCGCCCGAGCTTGACCGGACGCCCCATCAGCGGACCTCCCGGACGGCCGCGACCTGCGGATGGGCGGGCATCGGGACGATCGCCGGACCCGGGCCCGGATCCGTCGGCGCCCGGGCGGCCGCCGTGCCCGAGCCGGAGCCGGCCGGTGCGGTCACGTACAGCGTGCGCTCGGGCGTGACCGGCTGCATCTTCAGGTCACGCCGCGCGACCGCGTCGATCCGCGAATGCTTGGCGAGCTGCGTCTGCTCGAGCTGCAGCTGGTTCCACTCGATCTCGTGCTTGCGCGCCATCGACTGCGCGCGCTCGAGCTCGATGAAGGTCTTGCGCGCGCGGTGCTGCGAGGTGACGAGCAGCAGCGCGCAGGTCAGCAGGATCGCGATCAGCACCGCGTTGACCTTGGACATCGGGCTCAGATCCTCTCGGCGACGCGCAGCACGGCCGAGCGCGCACGCGGGTTCGACGCCACCTCGGCGTCGTCCGGCAGCCAGCGCCCGACGGATTTCAGACGGGGCGGGGTGTCGTGGACCGGCGCGCCGGTGACCGGGTCGCGCCGCGCCATGCGACCGGACTCGCGCGCGACGAACTGCTTGACCATCCGATCCTCGAGTGAGTGGAAGCTGAGGACGACGAGCCGCCCGCCGACGTTCAGTCGGCCGACGGCCCGATCGAGGACGAGCGCGAGCTCCTCAAGCTCTTGATTGACGAGAAGCCGTAGAGCCTGAAAGGTGCGTGTGGCCGGGTCCTTCCCCACCTCCGGCCGCTTCTGGCGGCTGCGGACGACGCCCGCCACGAGTGAGGCAAGCTCCCCGGTGCTGCGGAGCGCGGCGTCGCCGGCGTCCCTGCAGCGAGCAGCAATCGCCTTTGCAAGCGGAACAGCAAACCGTTCTTCCCCATAGTCCCTCAGCACGTTCGCGATATCGCGTTCGGACGCCTGCACCAGCCACTGCCTCGCGGACATCCCCTGGGTGGGATCCATCCGCATGTCCAACGGACCGTCGGCGCGGAAGCTGAATCCGCGCGCGGGGTCGTCGAGCTGGGGAGAGGACACGCCGAGGTCGAGCAGGACCCCGTCGACGCGATCGATGCCCGCCGCGTCGAGCACCGCCCCGAATTCGGAGAAGCGCGCATGCGCGATCGAGAACCGACCATCCCTCCACCCCCGCCCGACCGCGACCGCCTCCGGGTCCCGATCGATCGCCAGCAACCGCCCGGCAGGGCCCAGCTTCGCCAGGACCCTCGCCGCATGGCCGCCCCGCCCGAAGGTGCCGTCCACGTAGACGCCGTCGGGCCGGATCGCCAGCCCGTCGACGCACGCTTCCGGCATCACCGAACGGTGAGCCCCGGGATCCGCCGCCTCGATCAAGCGCGCCGCCTAGATCGAGAGTCCGGACAAGGCCTCGGGGATGCCGCCTGCGATCGCCTCGTTTTCCTTCGCCGTCAGCCCGGCCTCGTCCCACACCTCGAAGTGGGTGCCCATGCCGAGCAGGACGATGTCCTTCTCCAGTCCCGCCGCCTTGCGCAACTCGGGCGAGATGAGCACGCGACCGGTCCCGTCGAGCTCGAGGTCGGTGGCGTTGCCCAGGAAGAAGCGCTTCCAGGCGGACGCCCCGATCGGCAGCGACGCGATCTTCTCGCGCACGGTTTCCCAGACGGGACGGGGGTAGAGGAGGAGGCAGCCGTCAGGGTGCCGGGTCAGCGTCAGCCGACCCTCGCACTGCAGCATCAGGGCGTCGCGATGCCGCGTCGGGACCGACATGCGTCCCTTCGCGTCCAGCGCCAGCGCGGATCGCCCTTGAAACATTCCCTACCTTCCGAAGCGTCGGTCACCGGGGTCGAATTTCGCCGAAACGGCGTCGATCTCCCACTCTCAACCACTTTATTGCACGTTTTCCCACTGTACGTAAATGTGGAACCCCGGTCAAGTTGCCGACCGTTTTCTTCAATCGGTACAAGCACTTAGCCGCGCTTTTTCAGAACTGGGAATTTATCCAGCTTTCCGGGCGAATGCGAGCGGAATCAGTCGCTTAACGGAAACTGCTCAGGTCGAGCATGAGAAGTGGAGCGGGTCTGTAGGCCGGATTCTGTGCGCCGGTCGCCCGGCGTGACGGTCATTCGTCTAGGCCCCCGGTTGCCCGGGGGCTCGAGCCACCAACCCGCACGCTCGGAGGGGCGTCCTCCGCGGCCCCGGGGGGCCGCACGCGTGCCTATTCGGTGTTGCTCCGGGTGGGGTTTGGCGTGCCGCCCCTGTCGCCAGGGGCGCGGTGGGCTCTTACCCCACCGTTTCACCCTTGCCTGTGACCGGTCGCCCGGCCCATCGGCGGTCTGTTCTCTGTGCCACTGTCCGTCGCCTTGGGCGGATCCCGGAGGACCCGCTCGCTGCGCCTGGCCGTTAGCCAGCACCCTGCCCGCTGGAGTCCGGACCTTCCTCCCGGGCATCGCTGCCCCGGCGACCGTCCGACCCGCTCCGAGGCGGATTCTAGCCGGCCGGGCGTGGGACGACCTGCCGGCGACGCCTGATCCAGCGCAAGGACGCCGGCTCGCGCGCATGCTTCGATGCGGTGACCGAACCGTTGACGGGAGGACGCGATGACATTGCTCGGCGACAAGGTGTGTGTGGTGACGGGTGGCGCGTCCGGCATCGGCCGCGCGATCGCGCTCGTCTGGGCCCGCGAGGGCGCGCGCGTGGTGGTCTCCGACATCCCGGCCGCGCGCGAGGGCGGCGAGCGGACGGCTGCGCTGGCGCGCGAGGCCGGCGCCCAGGCCGAATTCATCGCGGCCGACGTCGCGAGCGAGGCCGACTGCGCGGCGCTGGTCACGCGCTGCGTCGAGCGCTTCGGGCGGCTCGACGCGGCCTGCAACAACGCGGGCGTCGGCGGCGCGATCGCGCCGACCGCCGACTACGCGCTCGACGAATGGCAGCGGGTGCTGTCGGTGAACCTCACCGGCGTGTTCCTCTGCATGAAGCACCAGATTCCCGCGCTGCTCGCGGCCGGCGGCGGCGCGATCGTGAATGTCGCGTCGATCCTGGGCGCCGTGGGCTTCGGCGGCGCGCCCGCCTACACCGCGGCCAAGCACGGCGTGCTCGGCCTCACCCAGGTCGCGGCGCTCGACTACGCGGCCCGCGGCGTGCGCGTGAACGCGATCGGACCGGCGTTCATCCACACC
>JBAXJZ010000301.1:0-5669 GCA_037137595.1 Burkholderiales bacterium
CTCCTGGCGCGCGCGGCGCGCCCCACCCGGCGGCCCGCGCCGGCCGCCCCGTCCCTCCTCCGCGATCCCCATGACCCTGCAGGAACACACCGTCCGGGCCTTCGACGACGACATGGCCGGCATGCGCCGCGCGGTGCTCGAGATGGGCGGGCTCGCGGAACGGCAGTTCCGGCGCTCGGTCGACGCGCTGCTGCGCGCGGACGCGGGGCTGATCGCACAGGTGCTCGCCGACGAGCGCGTGCTCAACGGCCTGCACGTCCAGGTGGACGAACTGTGCAACCGCATCATCGCGCTCCGGCAACCGATCGCCGTCGATCTGCGCGAGGTGCTGGGCGTGATCCACGCGATCAACGATCTGGAACGGATCGGCGACGAAGCGAAGAAGATCGCGCTCAAAGGGCGCGCGTTGGACCCCACGGTGTTGTCGGACCTGCACCGTCGCGTCGACGGCATGGCCGAGCAGGCGGCCGACATGCTGCACCGGGCGATCGACGCCTTCCTGCGCCACGACGCACGGGTCGCCGTCGAGCTCGGCGCCTGCGACGACGCCGTCGACGACCTGCGGGACGAGCTGGTCGACGCGCTGGTGGCTCGGATGACCGCCGAACCGCAGCACGTCGCCCAGGCGCTGGACCTGATCATGGTGGTCCAGTCGATCGAGCGCGTCGCCGATCATGCCGAGTGCGTCGCCGAATATGTCGTCAACGTCGTTCAAGGCGTCGACATGCGGCACGGGAACCTGCCGGGCTGAGCGCCCGGCGCGCGCTCAGGCGGCGCGCACCTCGTCGCCATCCGGAGGAGGCGACTCGACGGCCTCGCCGTCCGCCTCCAGCAGCCGCCGCTCGGCCGCCGCCTTCATCGCCGCGGCGGTCGCGAGCCGCGCCGGCGGGAACCGCAGCGTGAAGGTGCTGCCGACACCCACGCGGCTGTCGATCTCCAGCCGCGCGTGGTGGCGCTGCGCGACGTGCTTGACGATCGCCAGGCCGAGGCCGGTGCCGCCGGTGTCGCGCGAGCGCCCGCGGTCGACCCGGTAGAACCGTTCGGTCAGCCGCGGCAGGTGCTCGGGGGCGATCCCGATCCCGGTGTCGCGCACGCTCAGCAGGCCTTCTCCGTCGATCGTCCTCCAGACGACGGTGATCGTGCCGCCATCGCTGGTGTATCTCACCGCATTGGTCAACAGGTTGCGGACCGCGCTGTCGATCTCCTTCGGCGCGCCGCGCAGCCCGGCGTCGGACTCCAGCTGCAGCCCGATCGTGTGCCGGCCGGCCGAGAGCGCGCGGGCGTCGGCCACCACCGCCTGCAGCAGCGGCTCGACCGCCACGGCCCCGTGTTCGGGCGGCAGGCTCGCGCTCTCGAGCGTGGCCAGCGTCAGCAGGTCGTCGACCAGCCGCTGCATCGTGCCGGTCTGGCGCTGGACCATCTCCAGGCAGCGGCGGCGCTCGTCGGCGGGCAGCTCCATGTCGAGCAGGGTCTCGACGAACCCGGCGACCACGGTCAGCGGCGTGCGGATCTCGTGCGAGACGTTGGCCACGAAGTCGCGGCGCATCTGCTCGAGCCGGCTCGACTCGGTGACGTCGCGGGTGATCAGCAGCCGGTAGGCGTCGTCGGTGGGGACGATCTTCAGCGAGAACCGGCGACCGGGCGCGCTGGGCAGCGTCATCGTCACCGGCCGCGAGAAGTCGCCGTCCTTCAGGTAGGCGAGGAACTCGGGCTGGCGCACGAAGTGGTCGATGGGCCGGCGGGTGCCGAAGATGCCGTGCAGGTCCTGCGCGGCGCGGTTGCTCCACTGCACGTGGTCGTAGCGGTCGAGCACCACCAGCCCGTCGGGCAGGAGGTTCACCGCGGCGTGCAGCCGTTCCAGCTCGGCGGCGGTCTCGGCGCGCTCGTGCGAGTCCTGCCGCATGTGACGGCCGATCCGGTCGAGCGCGTGGCCCCAGCTGCCCACGCCCAGCGGCAGCTCGCGCTGCCGCGGCAGGCCGGCCCAGTGGTGCAGGCGCGCGAGGTAGACGACGTGGTAGCCCACGAGCACCGCCAGTCCCACGACCATCAGCCACAGCGCGGCGAACGGCGTGTGCAGGGCGTACAGCACCAGCGACGCGGCGGCGAGCGCGCCGACGAACAGCAGGGTGCGGGTGACGATCAAGCGGGCGGGTCGAGCGGACGAAGGAGGTCGGTCATTGTGGCAGGAAGCGGTAGCCCCCGCCACGGACGGTCTCGATCAGCCGGTCGTGGCCGCTCGGCTGCAGCGCGAGCCGCAGCCGGCGGATGTGGACGTCGACCGTCCGCTCCTCGATGAAGACCTGGTCCCCCCAGACGCCGTCGAGCAGCTTCGAGCGCGACAGCACGCGGTCGACGTTGCGCATCAGGTAGCCGAGCAGCCGGAACTCGGTCGGGCCCATCTTCAGCACCTGGCCGTCGGCGATCACGCGGAAGGTCTCGGGCTCGAGCCGCAGGCCGGCGACCTCGATCGGCGGCGCGTCGGCGTCGCCGTCGGCGGCCGCGCGCCGGCGCAGCAGCGCCTTCACGCGGGCCAGCAGCTCGCGCGGCGAGAACGGCTTGGTCACGTAGTCGTCGGCGCCGGCGTCGAAGCCGCCGAGCTTGTCGGACTCGGCCGAGCGCGCGGTCAGCATGATCACCGGCAGGTCCCGCGTGCGGGCGTCGGCGCGCAGACGCTTGGCGATCTCGATGCCCGGCAGATCGGGCAGCATCCAGTCGAGCAGGATCAGGTCGGGCAGCGCCGCATCGATGGCGCGGCGCGCGGCCGCGGCGTCGGCCGCGTGCACCGGCTCGTAGCCGGCGTGTCTCAGGTTCAGCGCGAGGAGCTCGCGGATCGCGGGCTCGTCCTCGACGATCAGGATCTTGGCGGTCACGGCGTCGTGGCCTCGGGGAGGGTGTCCCGCAGACTATGACGGCGATGTGACTCGCGGATGACACCCGGACGACGGCCGCGGGTCATCGCGGCCGCTCCGGGCCTCAGGCGGTCCGCCCGTACTTGTCCTCGAAGCGGACGATGTCGTCCTCGCCGAGGTAGTCGCCGCACTGGACCTCGATCATCACCAGGTCCATCACGCCGGGGTTCTCCAGCCGGTGGCGGGTGCCGATGGGGATGTAGGTGGACTCGTTGGCCGCGACGAGGAAGGTCCTGTCGTCGCAGCTGACCTTCGCGGTGCCCGAGACCACGATCCAGTGCTCGCTGCGGTGGTGGTGCATCTGCAGCGACAGCGTCTGGCCGGGCTTGACCTCGATGCGCTTGATCTTGAAGCGCGAGCCCTCCTGCAACACCGTGTAGGTGCCCCAGGGGCGCGCCACGGTGCGATGCAGCCTGGCCGCCTCGTGGCCGCGCGACTTCAGCCGCGTGACGATCTCCTTGACCTGCTGGCTCGCGTCCTTGCTCGCCACCAGCAGCGCGTCGGGCGTGTCGACGACGAGCAGGTTGTCGACGCCCACCGCGGCGACCAGCCGGTCGTCGCTCTGCACGTGCGTGTTGCGGGCGTCGACGAACATCGCCTCGCCGACCGTGGTGTTGCCGTCGGCGTCGGGCACGAACTGCTCGGACACCGCCTTCCACGAGCCGATGTCGCTCCAGCCGAAGCTCGCCGGCAGCACGACGACGTCCTTCGCCTTCTCCATCACCGCGTAGTCGATCGACACGTCGCGGACCGCGCCGAAGGCGGCCGCGTCGATCGCCACGCGTTCGTCGGTGGCCGTCGCGCGGCTCGCGGCCCAGGCGGCGCGCGCCTGCGCGAGCACGTCGGGCGCGTGCGCCTCGAGCGCGGCGAGGATCGCGCGTGCGGTGAAGCAGAACATCCCGCTGTTCCAGACGAAGGTGCCCGCCGCGAGGAACTCGAGCGCGCGCGCGGCGTCGGGCTTCTCGACGAAGCGCGCGACGCAGCGTGCCTCGGTGCCGGGCACCGGTTCGCCGGTCTCGATGTAGCCGAAGCCGGTCTCGGGCGCAGTGGGCCGGATGCCGAACAGCACCAGCGAGCCCGAGGCCGCGATCGCCGCGGCCTGGCGGGCGACCGCCTGGAACGCGGCCTCGTCGGGGATCAGGTGGTCGGCCGGCAGCACGAGCAGCGTGGCGTCGGCGTCGACCGACTCGGCCCACAGCGCGGCCATCGCGACCGCGGGCGCGGTGTTGCGGCCGATCGGCTCGAGCAGCTGCGTGCACCGCGTGCCGCGCGCGGCCGGCAGGGTCTCGATCTCCTCGCGGGTCTTGAACAGGTATTCCTTGTTCGTGACGATCCCCACCCGCCTGCCGTCGGCCAGCGGCAGGCAGCGCGACAGCGTCCTCTGCAGCAGGCTGAGGCCGCCGCCGAGCTTCATGAAGGGTTTGGGGAAGGCCTCTCGCGACACCGGCCACAGCCGGGTCCCCGAGCCGCCGGACAGGATGACCGGGATGAGCATGGCGGGTCCGATGACATACGGGAAAACGAGACAAATTGTACGCGCCGCCCGTTTCCGGCATGGGAACATCGTCACGACTCCACTCACAGAGGCCCTCCATGGCCGGCATCCTGGTGACCGGCGGCGCCGGCTACATCGGCTCGCACACCGTCGTCGAGCTGCTCCAGTCCGGGCACGAGGTGGTCGTGCTCGACAACCTCGCCAATGCCAGCCCCGAGGCGCTCGAGCGCGTCGCCGCGATCACCGGCCGCCGCGCCGAGCTCGTCGTCGGCGACCTGCGCGACGGGCCGAAGCTCGCGAACCTGCTGGCCTCGCGGCGCTTCGACGCGGTGATCCACTTCGCCGGGCTGAAGGCGGTCGGCGAATCGGTGGCCAAGCCGCTCGACTACTACGACAACAACGTCGCCGGTACGGTGACGCTGCTGCGCGCGCTCGACGCGGCCGGCGTGCGGCGGCTGGTCTTCAGCTCGTCGGCCACGGTCTACGGCGACCCCGAGACGGTGCCCATCCGCGAGGATGCGAAGACCGGCGCGACGAACCCCTACGGCCGCACGAAGTGGTTCATCGAGTTCATCCTGCAGGACCTCGCCGCGTCGGACCCGCGCTGGTCGGTGGGCAACCTGCGCTACTTCAATCCGGTGGGCGCGCATGCGAGCGGACGCATCGGCGAGGACCCGTCGGGCATCCCGAACAACCTGATGCCCTTCGTCGCGCAGGTGGCGGTGGGCCGGCGCGAGCGGCTCAGCGTCTTCGGCGGCGACTGGCCGACGCCCGACGGCACCGGCGTGCGCGACTACATCCACGTCGTGGACCTCGCGCAGGGGCATCTCGCCGCGCTGCGCCGGGTCCTGGACACGCCCGGCTTCTGGACGGTGAACCTCGGCACCGGGCAGGGCACCTCGGTGCTGCAGATGGTCCGCGCGTTCGAGCGCGCGAGCGGCCGGCCGGTGCCGTACGCGATCGTGGACCGGCGGCCGGGCGACATCGCCGCCTGCTGGGCCGATCCCGCGCAGGCCGAGTCGCTGCTCGGCTGGACCGCGAAGCTCGACGTCGACGCGATGTGCGTCGACACCTGGCGCTGGCAGTCGGCGAACCCGAACGGGTATCGCGGCTGACGCGTCCCGCCCACGCGGCGACCGCCGCGCCCCGGCGCGCCGCCGCCGGTCCGACGATGCCCCCTCGGCCGCGTCGAGCTTGACCGCCGTCGCCGAGGCGGCCGCGCACACTGCGGCGCATGGCCCGCCCCGACCCCTCCTCCCCGCGAG
>JBAXJZ010000302.1:0-5655 GCA_037137595.1 Burkholderiales bacterium
GCCGGCCCGGCGTGTGGCCGCACTTCTTCGGGAACTCCTGGTCCTCGAGCTGGATCGCGGCGACGCCCGCCTTCTCGTAGCCCCGCACCGTGCGCTGCACGTTCAGCAGCCCGCCGTAGCCGGTGTCCGCGTCGGCGATCACCGGCGCGCGGGAGAACTCGGCGATGCGCTCGATGCGCTCGATCATCTCGGTGTAGGTCGCGAGCCCCGCGTCCGGCAGGCCCAGCGACGAGGCGACGAGGCCGAAACCGGTCACGTAGGTCGCGTCGACCGGGTGCTGGTTCAGCACGTGGGTCGAGATCAGGTCGAACACCCCCGGGGCGACGAGGCATCGGCCCCGGGCGAGGAGGGGGCGCAGCGGGCTGCGGGGCATGGGCGTCTCCTGGCGTGGGCGGCCCGGATCGGGCCGACGGTGGGATGATTGCATACACGAAAAGTCGGTCTGTATAGTACCGGAACTCTTGGAGCCGAACGGAGCGACGGTGGCGACCGCTTGGGAACAGGCCTACGACACGCTGCGCAGGCAGCTCGCCGACGGGACGCACCCGCCCGGCGCGCACCTGCGCGAGGAGGACCTCGCGCTGCACCTCGGGGTCAGCCGCACGCCGGTGCGCGAGGCGCTGCGGCGGCTCGACGCCGAGGGCTGGCTGCGTGTCGTGCCGAACCAGGGCGCCTTCGCCGCCGAGTGGTCCCAGGCGGACATCGAGGAGATCTACGACCTGCGCGCGCTGCTCGAGGTGCACGCCGCCGAGCGAGCCGCGGCGGCGCCCACGCCGCAGGGCGTCGCCGCCCTGAAAGCCGCCTGCGACGCGGGTCTCGAGGCACTGCCCGCCACCGACCTGCCCGCCATCGAGCGTGTCTCGGAGGCGAACGTGCGGTTCCACAAGACCCTGTGGGAGATGAGCGGCCAGACGCGCACGCGGTCGATCCTCGCGAGCCTCGCGGTGCCGCCGATGATCCTGCGCAACTTCCGCAACTTCGACGAGGCGAACCTGCGCCGCAGCATCGAGCAGCACCGCGAGATGGCCACGGCGATCGCCTCCGGCAACCCCGCCTGGGCCGGGGCGGTGATGCGGGCGCACGTGCAGGCGGGCAAGGCGATCTTCCTCGCGGCGGCGCGCGAGGGCATGCAGGCGACGCCGCCGCCGTGAGACAGGGCTTGCATGCAAATTGCATGCAATCTAAGCTTGTGCATGACGTGCCCGGCCCGGGCCGTCACGGTCGGGCAGGGCGGCCGCGACGCGCCGCCTCCCGATCCGGAACGGGCACCGTCAACACCCGCCGGCGAGATCCGCCGGCGACGGATCAACCACTGCGGGGGAGCACTTCGATGGACGGGATTCGGACGGCGCCGGGCGTGAGCCGGCGCGGCGTGATCAAGGGTGCCGCGGGCCTCGCGCTCGGCGGAGCGTTCGGTGCACCGGTGCTGGCGCAGGGCACGCGCACGCTGCGCGTGCGCTTCGGCTCGGACATCTCGCAGCTGGATCCGGCGCGGATCTTCCAGAACGAGAACCAGTCGATCGCGAGCCACATCTACAGCGGCCTGGTGCAGTACAACCAGGCGACCAACGCGATCGTTCCGGACATCGCCACCGGCTACGAGGTGTCCCAGGACGGTCTCGCGTGGACCTTCCGCCTGCGCCCGAACGTGACCTGGCACAAGGGGTTCGGCCCGTTCACCTCGGACGACGTCAAGTTCTCGTTCGAGCGCGTGCTCGACCCGGCGACCGGCAGCCTCTACCGCGGCCAGCTCTCCAGCCTCAAGGAGATCCAGACGCCGGACCCGCTGACCGTGCGCTTCGTGCTGAACGCACCGAACTCCGGCTTCCTGCACAAGCTGTGCGCGTTCAACCAGGGCTGGCTGGTCTCCCGCAAGGCGGTGACCGAGCTGGGCGAGAAGTACAGCATGAACCCGATCGGCACCGGGCCGTTCGTGTTCGACCGCTGGACGACCGGCAACGAGGTCAGGCTGACGGCCAACCCGAGCTACTTCGGCGGAGCCTCCACGCTCACCGACGTGATCTTCCGGATCGTGCGCGACGAGACCGCCGCCGCGATCGCGCTCGAGAACCGCGAGCTCGACGTCTTCTACGCGCTGCAGTCGCCGGACGTCATCGAGCGCCTGCGCAAGGCCAACGGCGTCACGCTGCTCGACCGGCCGGCCAACAACACGGCGAACCTGGTGCTCAACACCACGGCCGGCCCGCTCGGCGACGTGCGGGTGCGCCGCGCGATCGCGCACGCGATCAACCGCAAGGCGCTGATCGACGGCTTCTTCCGCGGCACCAAGTTCGAGGCCACCAGCGTCCTCACCTCGACCTTCCAGGAGTACTCGGACGACGGCGTGCCGCGCTATGCGTACGACCCCGACCGCGCCCGTGCACTGCTGAAGGAGGCGAACGTCTCGAACTTCAAGTTCGAGATCACCACGGTGGGCCTGAACCCGTTCGACAAGTTCCCGGTCGCGATCGCCAACGACCTGCAGCAGGTCGGCATCCAGGCGACCGTCAAGGTGCTCGAGCGCGGCGTCTACGTGCCGACGCGCTCGTCGGGCAACGTGCAGGCCTGCATCACCGCGGTGGTGGGACCGCCGGATCCGGACAGCCCGCTGGTCACGCTGTACCACACGCGCTCGCATCCGCCGGGGCTCAACACCTCGCGCTACGACCGTGCGGACCAGCTGCTCGCCGACGCCGCGCGCGCACCCGACGCGGCGCGCCGCAAGGAGGCCTACAACCGGCTGCTGCGCCAGACGATGGAGGACATCCCGGTGATCCCGCTGTATGCGGACCGCCTCTACATCGCACACGGGCCGAGCGTGCAGGGCTTCGTGCAGAACAGCCTGTTCACCGTCAACGTCTCGCCGGTCTCGCTGCGCGCGAACTGATGCCGTTCTACCTCGCCCGCTGCGCGCTGCAACTGGTCGTCGCGCTGGTCGGGATCGTCACGGTGGCCTTCTTCCTGATGAGGGCCATCCCCGGCGATCCCGCCCTGTACATGCTGGGCGACTTCGCCACGGCCGAGGCGCTCGCGAACCTGCGCGCGCGCCTCGGCCTCGACCAGCCGGTCTGGCGGCAGTACCTGATCTTCCTCGCGCGGGCGGCAGGCGGCGATCTCGGCGTGTCGGTCGTCACCGGCCAGTCGGCGCTCGCCGAGATCTGGGCCGCCGTGCCGCCTTCCGCGACGCTCGCCGCGGCGGGGATGGCGGTCGCGGTGCTGGTCGGCGTGCCGCTCGGCATCGTGGCCGCGGTGAGGCAGGGCAGCGCGGTCGACGTGTTCGTGATGCTGGTCGCGCTGGGCGGCATCTCGTTCCCGGTCTTCTGGCTGGGCCTGGTCGCGATCCTCGTCTTCTCGCACGCGCTCGGCCTGTTCCCGGTGCTGGGGGCGACCAGCCAGCCGGGGTTCTGGAAGGCGGCGCACCACCTCGCGCTGCCGGCGCTCGTGCTGGGCTTCTCGGTCGCCGCCTACATCGCGCGGCTGACCCGCTCGGCGATGCTCGAGGTGCTCGGGCAGGATCACATCCGCGTCGCCCGCGCCATGGGCGTGCCCGAGCGTCGCATCGTCTGGCGGCTCGCGCTGCGCAACGCGCTGATCCCGGTGCTCGCGGTGATCGGGGTCACCTTCGCCTGGTCGCTCGGCAACGCGATCCTGGTCGAGACGGTGTTCAGCCGACCCGGGCTCGGCTCGACGATCCTCAAGGCCATCCTGGCGCGCGACTACCAGCTGGTGCAGGCGGGCGTGCTCGTGCTGGCCGCCGCGGTCGTGCTGCTGAACACCGCGCTCGACCTGATCTACGGCGCCATCGACCCGAGGCTCGCCCGCACATGACCGCCGCCGACGCGGACACCGAACTGCTCGAGGACGCCGCCGCGCGCCGCCGCGCGACGCTGCGCCGCTACGCGCGCCACCCCGCGTTCGTGACCGGCGCGATCGGCGTCGTGCTGCTGGTGGTGGTCGCGGTGTTCGCGCCCTGGATCGCACCGCATCCGCCGACCCGCACCGACCTGATGAACACGCTGTCGCCGCCGTCGGCCACCTACTGGCTCGGCACCGACGCGTTCGGCCGCTGCGTGCTCTCGCGCCTGATCTGGGGCACGCGGGTCTCGCTGCAGGTCGGGCTCTACGTGGTGCTGATCTCGCTCACCGCCGGCACGCTGCTGGGCGCGGTCGCGGGCTACGTCGGGGGCTGGCTCGAGCGGGTGCTGGTGGCGGTGATCGACATCCTGCTCGCCTTCCCGTCGTTCCTGCTGGCGCTGGCGCTGGTCGCCGCGCGGGGGAACACGCTCGACTCGATCGTGCTGGCGGTGGCGATCGCCTACACGCCGCGCATCGCCGCGGTGATGCGCTCGGTCGTCCTCACCATCCGGCCGCGGCCCTTCATCGAGGCCTCGCGTGCGATCGGGCTGTCGTCCTGGACCATCCTCGTGCGTCACGTCATCCCGAACGCGCTGCCGCCGGTGATCGTCGTGGCCACGGTCAGCGCCGCGACCGCGATCCTGGCCGAGGCCGGCCTGTCGTTCCTCGGCCTGGGCGTGCAGCCGCCCACGCCCACCTGGGGCAACGTCATCTCCGAGGGTCAGACGGCGATCACAACGCGGCCGCTGATCTCGCTGTCCGCCGGCCTGTGCATCGCCTTCACCGTCGTGGTCCTGAACCTGCTCGGCGACGGGTTGCGGGACACGCTGGACCCGCAGATGCGCCGCAACACGGGGAAGCTGCTGTGAGCGTCGCCTTCGAACTGCGCGGACTGACCGCCGCCGTCCCCGGCGAGAAGGGCGCGGTGCGCCTGGTCGAGGAGGTCTCGCTCGAGGTGCGGGCCGGCGAGACGCTGGCGGTGGTCGGCGAGAGCGGCTCGGGCAAGACGGTGACCTTCGTGTCCGCCCTCGGCCTGCTGCCGAAGCCGGGCCGGGTGATCGCCGGCGAGGCCCTCGTCGACGGGGTCGACCTGCTGCGGCTCGAGCCCGAGGCGCTGCGCCGGATGCGTGGCGCCCGCATCGGCATGGTGTTCCAGGACCCGCTCACCGGGCTCAATCCGGTGTTCCGCGTCGGCGACCAGATCGGCGAGGTGCTCCGCGCCCATCGGCCGATCGGACGGCGCGAGGCGCGCGAGCGTGCGGTCGAGCTGCTCGCGCGCGTGCAGATCCCCGATCCCGCGCGGCGTGTCGACGACTATCCGCACCAGTTCTCGGGCGGCATGCGGCAGCGCGTGCTGATCGCGATGGCGATCTCGCTCGGGCCGCGCGTGCTGATCGCCGACGAGCCGACCACCGCACTCGACGTGACGGTGCAGGCCCAGGTGCTCGATCTCCTGGGCGAGCTGAGGGACGCCGAGGGCATGGCGATGGTGCTGATCACCCACGATCTCGGCGTGGTGGCGCGGCAGGCCGACCGCGTCGCGGTGATGTACGCCGGGCGCGTGGTCGAGACCGGGACGGTCGAGGAGGTCTTCCGCGCGCCGCGCCATCCGTACACGATCTCGCTGTTCCGAAGCATTCCCGACATCGAGGCGCCGGCCGGCGCCACGCTCGCGGCGATCGCCGGCAGCCCGCCCGACCCCGCTCGCCGACCCGCCGGCTGCGCGTTCGCGCCGCGCTGCTTCGCGGCGTCCGAGCAGGCGGGGTGCCGCGTCGAGCGGCCCGTCCTGCGGGGCGTCGG
>JBAXJZ010000303.1:0-5649 GCA_037137595.1 Burkholderiales bacterium
CGCCTTCGCGGCACGCGCGGCCGCAACCTCCTCGTCCTTGACCGCGAGGATGCGCTTGAGCACGTCGGACATGGTCGTGCCCCTCAGGCCGCGGGCTGCACGAAGCGCTTCGTGCACGCGACGAAGGCCTCGAGCTTCGCGCGCGCGGCGCCCGAGGCGATCGTCTCCTGGGCGAGGCGGATGCCCGCCGGGATCGAGTCGACGACGTTCGCCGCGTAGAGCGCCGCGCCCGCGTTCAGCGCGACGATCTCGCGCGGCGTGCCGGGCACGTCGTCGAGCGCCTCCAGCAGCATCGCCTTCGACTCGATCGCGTCCGCCACCCTCAGCCCGCGGTTCGAGACCATCGCCAGGCCGAAGTCCTCGGGATGGATCTCGTACTCGCGGATCTCGCCGTTCTTCAGCTCGCCGACCATCGTCGCGGCGCCCAGCGAGACCTCGTCCATGCCGTCGCGGCCGTAGACCACCAGCACGTGGTCGGCGCCGAGCTGCTTCATCACGCGGACCTGGATGCCGACGAGGTCCGGATGGAACACGCCCATCAGCGTGTTCGGGGCGGACGCCGGATTGGTCAGCGGCCCGAGGATGTTGAAGATCGTCCGCACGCCGAGCTCGCGACGCACCGGGGCCACGTTCTTCATCGCCGGATGGTGGTTGGGCGCGAACATGAAGCCGATGCCGGTCTCCTGCAGGCATTCGGCCACCTGCTCGGCGCTCAGCATGATGTTGGCGCCGAGCGCCTCGAGCACGTCGGCCGCGCCGGACTTGGACGACACGCCGCGGTTGCCGTGCTTGGCGACCTTCGCGCCGGCGGCGGCCGCCACGAACATCGACGCGGTGGAGATGTTGAAGGTGTGCGAGCCGTCGCCGCCGGTGCCGACGATGTCGACGAAGTGCGGCGCGGGCGGCACGACGACCTTCGAGGCGAACTCGCGCATCACCTGGGCGGCCGCGGCGATCTCGCCGATGGTCTCCTTCTTCACGCGCAGGCCGGTGAGGATCGCGGCGGTCATCGCGGGCGACATCTCGCCGCTCATGATCATCCGCATCAGCTTGAGCATCTCGTCGTGGAAGATCTCGCGGTGCTCGATGGTCCGCTGCAGCGCTTCCTGGGGGGTGATCGGCATGGTGGGTCCTTGTCTCTGGAGGCGAGGGTTCGTGGGATCCGGTACGCGGCTCAGGCCGCGAGGAAGTTGCGCAGCAGCGCGTGGCCGTGTTCGCTGGCCACGGACTCGGGATGGAACTGCACGCCCTCGACCGCGAGCGTGCGATGGCGCAGCCCCATCACCTGGCCGTCGGGGCTGAGCGCGGTCACCTCGAGGCAGTCGGGCATCGACTCGCGCTCCACCACCAGCGAGTGGTAGCGCGCCACCTCGAAGCGACGCGGCAGGTCGCGGAACACGCCCTCGCCGGTGGTCTCGATGGTGTCGGTCTTGCCGTGCATCACCTGCTTCGCGCGGATCACACGCCCGCCGAAGGCCTGGCCGATCGCCTGGTGCCCGAGGCACACGCCGAGGATGGGGATGCGGCCGGCGAAGCGCTCGATGGCGGCGAGCGAGACGCCCGCCTCGGTGGGCGTGCTCGGGCCGGGCGAGATCACGATCCGCGCCGGGGCCAGCGCTTCGATCGCGTCGAGCTCGATCGCGTCGTTGCGGACGGTGCGGACCGTCTCGCCGAGCTCGCCGAAGTACTGGACGAGGTTGTAGGTGAACGAATCGTAGTTGTCGATCATCAGCAGCATCGGTCGCTCTCGTGTCGGGCGGCACGGGGCCGGGGTCTTCCTGCGGGGTCCGTCGCGGGTCTCGTCCACGCGGCCGCGCGGGCGGCGGGGGGACGGACGGTCGGGACGGGGGTGCGCCGTGGATCGCGGGCGCGCGCGGGCGGGGTGTATCAGGCGGCAGGCTTGCGCCAGCGCCACAGGCAGGAAGACAGCAGGCGAGCGGATGCGGCGTGCATGGGGCCATTATGGCCGCAGCCGGCGCGGCGGCGCAAATCGCGGAGGTCGACCCGGACCGCGGTCGCCACGGTACGAGCGGTCGCGCGCCGCGTGTGAGGACGGTCCGCCGCGCGCCGCCCGGTGGTACGGTCCGCCGCGCGCCGCCCGTGGTGCCGGAGGCGACGCCGCCGCCGCGCGGCCCGCCGGGCGCACCGGTCGACCCGGCGGGGATCGCCGCGGGTACGGGCCACGGCTAGGGTGGCAGTCCCGTCGTCCCCGACCCGCCTCGTCCATGCCGGTTCTCGCGCTGAACACCCTCGGCGATGCCGACACGCTCGCCGATCCCGTGCCGCTGCACCTGTCGGCGTGGAGCGCGGCCGCGCTCGAATCGCTGCTCGGCGGCCGCGGCGGCCGACTCGACGACCGGCACCTGCCCGCACTGCGTGCGCTGGCGGCCGAGCGCGCGGCGGAGGCCGACCTGCGCGAGCTCGTGCAGACCCTGGCCGCATTCGGCGCACTGCACGTCGAGTTCCTGTAGCGGCGCGCCGGCTCGGCCGGATCCGCGCCCGCCGCCGCGTCGCGACCGGGGAACGCTTCCTGCCGCTCGGGGAGTCCGCGGACTCTCCCCTCGGCACGGCGGCTGCGCGACGAGGATCCAGACACCCTGCTCGACGCGACGGGGTCGCCCTCGGGCGCGCCGGCGCCTCGTGCGATCGGCCCGGACCACGCGTCGCCCGGTGACGCGGGCCTCGGCCTCGAAGCCCGCGACCGCTCTCCCGGTCCCACGCCGCCCGGCGCGCGCCATCGAGCCGCGTCGCGTGACGCGCGTCGATCGCATGCGCATCGTGACGCGACGGCGAGCGGGGCCGCCGCCTCGCCACCGTCCTTCGCGGTCCCCCGACCGTCGGGCGTCGCACACGCGCGCCCGCCGGAACCGCGCGATAGCGTGGCGCCCGATTCGATTGCGAAGTCGGGCGATGGCACGGTACTGCAGGCTCAACAGGACGGCTCTCGCAGCGGCGATCACGACGCTGATCGCGGCCTGCGGCGGTGGCGGCTCCGGCACGTCGGGCTCGCCGACCGCGACCGACGCCGCGACCCCTGCGTCGTCGACGCCGACCGGCGTCGCCACGCCGCAGAGCGTGGCCTCGGCCGGGACCGGGTCGACGGTCGACAAGGCCTTCTCCGATCGCGTGCTCGACGCGCTGAACGCGGCGCGCGCGGTGCCCCGCAAGTGCGGCACCGTCGACTACCCGGCCGCGGGCCCGGTCAAGTGGAACGTGCAGACCGAACTCGCCGCGCGCACCCAGGCCGAGTACCTGCAGCAGAACAACCTCTTCGGCCACAACGGCGCGAACGCGTCGACCGTGGGCGACCGCCTCACGGCCACCGGCTACCTCTGGTACACCGTGGGCGAGAACCTGGCCGCCGGCTACACCGATCTCGCCGATGTGGTGAAGGGCTGGCTCGACAGCCCGAGCCACTGCGTGAACGTGATGAACGGGGCCTTCGTCGACCTCGGGGTCGTGATGGTGCCCGGCACCTCGTCGAACACCTACAAGACCTACTGGGGCATGGTGATGGCGCGGCCTCGCTGAACGCGACGCGCCCTCGCCTCACAGCTCCCGGGTGAACCCTTCCTCGACCAGCTCGGCCGCGCGCAGCACCGCGCGCGCCTTGACCTCGGTCTCCTGGAACTCCGCCTCGGGCACCGAGTCGTAGACCACGCCGGCGGCGGCCTGCACGTTCAGCGTGCCGTCCTTCAGCACGCCGGTGCGGATGGCGATCGCCACGTCCATCTCGCCCGACCACGACAGGTAGCCGCAGGCGCCGCCGTAGATGCCGCGCTTGACCGGCTCGAGCTCGTCGATGATCTCCATCGCACGGACCTTCGGCGCGCCGGTCAGCGTGCCGGCGGGGAAGGTCGCGCGCAGCACGTCGATCGCGTCGAGCCCGGGCACCAGCATCCCCTCGACGTTCGAGACGATGTGCTGCACGTGCGAGTACTTCTCGATGACCATCCGGTCGGTGACCTTCACCGTGCCCACCTGCGCGATGCGGCCGATGTCGTTGCGCGCGAGGTCGATCAGCATCAGGTGCTCGGCGCGCTCCTTCGGGTCGGCGAGCAGCTCGGCGGCGAGCGCGTCGTCCTGCGCGGGCGTGAGGCCGCGCTTGCGCGTGCCGGCGATGGGGCGGATGGTGACCTTCGTGCCCTGCGTGGCCACGCGCCCCTGCGCGTCGGTCGCCTCGACCGCCTCCTGACGCACGAGGATCTCGGGCGACGCGCCGATCACCTGGAAGCCGCCGAAGTCGTAGTAGTACATGTACGGCGACGGATTGATCGAGCGCAGCGCGCGGTAGAGCGACAGCGGCGCGTGCGCGTAGGGCTTGCGAAGGCACTGGCCGATCTGCACCTGCATCACGTCGCCCGCGACGATGTAGTCCTTCGCGCGCGCCACGGCCGCGAGGTAGTCGTCGCGCGCGAACTCGCGGCGGATCTCGCCCTCCGGCAGCGCCTGGTCCTCGGGCTCGACCGCGGGCTGCGCGAGGCGCGCCTGAAGCTCGCGCAGCCGGCGCTTCGCGCGCGCGAACGCATCGGGCTGCGACGGGTCCGCGTACACCAGCAGGTAGAGCTTGCCGCGCAGGTTGTCGACGATGGCGAGCTCGTCGACCAGCAGCATCAGCACGTCGGGCGTGCCGATCGGGTCGGGCTTGGTCGAGGGACCGAGCTTCGGCTCGATCCAGCGGACGACGTCGTAGGCGAAGTAGCCGGCCAGCCCGCCGGGGAAACGCGGCAGTCCGGGCCGCAGCGCGACCTTGAAGCGGCGGTGGTAGGCGCGGACGAACTCGAGCGGATCGCCCGAGGCGCGCTCGATCACCTCGCCGTCGCGCAGCACCTCGATCGCATCGCCGCTCGCGCGCAGCAGCGTGCGCGCGGGCAGGCCGATGAACGAATAGCGGCCGAAGCGCTCGCCGCCCACCACCGACTCGAGCAGGAAGCTGTTCGCGCGCTTCGCGCGGTCGATCAGCTTCACGTACAGCGACAGCGGCGTGTCGAGGTCCGCGAGGCACTCGGCGAGCAGCGGGATGCGGTTGTAGCCCTGGGCGGCGAGCGCCCGGAATTCGATCTCGGTCATGCTGGCTTCTCCGTCGGAGCCGCGTCGGGCGGATCCGGGGCCCGCGAGGCGCGGGCGGTCACGAGGGTCTCCGGCCGGGCGCGACGCGCGCGGGCCGGGGCGGCGCGGAACTCAGGTCCGGCGCCGCCACAGGCAGGACCGCCAGGTCCTGACGAAGACGAACTCGTTCGGGCGGAGCATGGGGCGGGAGGCGCGTCCTAGGAAGGGTCGCGGATCACATCGATCCGCCGGGCCGCTTCCAGCAGCGAGCCGACTATACCATCGACGTCCAGCGTGCCGACGTCGCGGCCCTCGTTGTAGCCGTAGGGCACGGCGAACACGGCCATGCCGGCCGCACGCGCGGCAAGCGCATCGTTGACCGAGTCGCCGATGGCGACGACCTCGGCGGGCGCCGCTCCGAGCGCACGCGCCGCGTGCAGCATCGGCATCGGGTCGGGCTTCTTCGCGGGCAGCGCATCGCCGCCCAGCACCAGCTCGAAGGCTGACGCCGTCACCAACGCCCTGCTGCGCTTCCCCTTCAGCCGGAACCTCCCCGCCGTCAACACGACCACTGTCAACGCCATCGCGCTGCTGACCATG
>JBAXJZ010000304.1:0-5645 GCA_037137595.1 Burkholderiales bacterium
GGATCGAACGGATGCTGGTGCAGCTGCTGCAGGCCGGCGTGATCGACGCGCAGCGCGCGGTGGTGATCGGCTACGTGAACCGCTATGCGCTCGCCCCGCACGACCGCGGCTACGACCTGCCCGCCGCGCTCAAATGGCTGCGCGCGCAGACGAAGGTGCCGATCGTCACCGGCCTGCCCTTCGGTCACGACAGGCCGAAGGTCATGCTGCCGCACGGCGCCACCGTGGGGCTGGCCACCGAGGGCCGCACCGGCTGGCTGGTGTTCGACCACGTGAACCACGAGCACTGACGCGGCCCGCGCCGCGACGACCCCGACCGATGCGCCCCTCCGATCGCCCGCTCGCCGCCCCGGATCGGGTATCCGCCGCGGCCGCCGTCCCGGACGCCCCGCTCGAGGCGGCCTACGCGATCCTCGCGTTCACGATGAACCGCGCGGTGATCGACCACATGCTGCGCTCGGCGCGCCGCTTCGGCGGCGACTACGAGCGCCTGATCCTCTGGGGCACGGTCGCGCACCTGAACATCGCGCACCTGATGCCGCCCGGCAGCCTGCCGTCGTCGCTGCTCGACGAGTGCGGCAACGTGCCGGACGCCGTCGCCGACCTGCGGCCGGTGCTGCTCAGGGACCTCGCGCAGATCACCGGGATCGCGCGGGAGACCGCCCGGCGCAAGCTCGCGTCGCTCGAGGCGGACGGGTGGCTGCGGCGCACGCGCGCGGGCTGGGTCATGGACGTCGAGCGCACCGATACCGCGCTGCGGCCGTTCACGCTCGAGTCGATCCGTCGGTTCCTGCGCAGCATGCAGGTGATGCAGGCGGCACTCGATGACGCGTCGCGGATCGTCGGCAAGGGGGTGCCCCCCGGCGACGCGGCCCCCGCCCCTGCGCCGGTCAGCGGATCACGTACTGCACGCTCAGCCGCAATTCCCAGGCCGGCGCGAACGAAGGCCGCTCGACGTAGCTGACCGCCGCGACCCCGATGTTCGCGTACGACGCCCCGAGCGGCACCACGCGCGACATCGCGAGCGCCACCGGCACGGTCCAGCGCTCGCCGGCGGGCAGCGACCCGTTGCGGGTCGCCTCGACGTTCACACCCGCGCTCCAGCCGCCGCCGAGCAGCCAGGTCGCGAAGGGCTGGACCGTGGTGACGTTCACCGGTCCGCGGGCGGGATCGCCGGCGAACGACCAGACGTGCTGCGCGAGGCCGCCCCAGGTGAGCGGGCTGCCGGTCTTCGCGAACAGCACCGCCGGGCCGGCGGTCCAGCGGCCGCTGCCCAGTCCATCCGGCGAGGCGGTCGGCACGCCGAGCGCCGCGCCGTAGCCGACGAAGGTCGCCGAGCTCACGTCGGGCACGTAGTAGGGCACGAGGGTCAGGTCGCCGACGCCGCGCTCGCCGGCCGGCCACGCGACCGAACGCAGCGGCAGGATCGTTCGCAGCAGGAATGCCGAGCGGCCCTGCCCCGGCACGAAGAACGACGGTTGCAGGCGCAGCGTGTGATGGGTGGCGTCGGCGGGACCCACGCCGAACTCGGCGCGGTACTGGGCCGAGACCGTGGTCACCGCCGCCAGCGGATTCGCGAGTTCCGCCGCGACCGCCTCGACGCCGTCGTTACCGCTCCCGCCGGCCGCCGCAGCGAGTGCCGGCGTGGAGGCCGCGAGGGCCGCGACGACGGCGGCGCCGGACCTGCGGCGAAGACGGGGCGGGGAGGGACGGATCGTCACGCGCGGTCCCGTGAAGGCGGGTGGGTCGGGGTGCCACAGTCTAGCCGCCACGCCCGGGCGCTCCGGGAGAGTGCGCCCAAATTGGGCCTGGAGACCTCGACCGTGTCGCCGACTCGGCATTAGATTGTCCGATCGGTCACGTTGTCGCAGACCCTCCGCACGGCGGTATCGCCCGTTCCACTCCATGCCGCCTTCCGCCCGGCCCGCCCCGTCCCGTCGTCGTCGTCGCCAGCCGGCCGCGATCCTCGCCCTGTGCATCGCGCCCGCGGTCGCATCGGGGCAGGCCGCCGCGCCGCCGCCGGCCGACGGCTGGACCTGGACGCTCGAGGCAGCCGCGCAGGGCCTGCTCGCCTCGAACGCGTTCTGGGGGCTGGCCCAGACCTTCGCGCCGTCCGCCGGCTACGACACTCGCGGCGCGTGGCTCGAGTCCTACGTCCGCCCCGGCGCCACCGGGCGCCGCGCGCTCGACGGGGCGACGAGCCTCTACGGCGGCGTGTCGCTGATCGCCTCCGGCACGCTCGGCGACGACGTGTTCCAGCAGGGGAACACCGGCCGCCTGCTGGTCGACGACGCCTACCTCGGCCTGCGGCGCACGCTCGCCGGCGGCACCGTGATCGACGCGTCCGCGGGCGCGCAGCGCTACGTGCTCGGCCAGGGCCTGCTGCTCGCGATGGGCGCGGGCAACGGCTTCGAGCGCGGCGCGGTCACGCTCGCGCCGCGCCGCGCCTGGGAGAACACCGCGATCGTCCGGGCGACACACGGCGCGGCGACGGTCGAGGCGTTCTGGCTCGATCCGAACGAGCTCGCCTCGAACGACAGCGGCACCCGGCTCGCCGGCGGCCGCGCGCAGTGGGCACCCGATCCGTCGACCTCGATCGGGATCGCCTGGTTCGAGGTGCTGCGCTCCGGCACGCCGTATCCGCAGGCCCCGGTGCGCCTGATCGAGAACGGTCGCGACGGGCTGTCCACCACCGACCTGCACGCGCGCTGGGCCCCGACCTCCGGACCGCTCGCCGGGCTGACGCTCGCCGGCGAGCTCGCGATCCAGCGCAACGACCGGATCGCGATGAAGGCGAGCGGCTGGGGCGCCGAGGTCGGCTACGTGCTCGCCGGCCTGCCGATGCGCCCGCGGATCAGCTGGTCGCCGCGCTACTTCTCCGGCGACGAGCCGGGCACCCGCGACCGGCTCGAGCGCTTCGACCCACTGTTCTACGACTCGTCGCCTGCGACGTGGTCGTCGGGCGGCAACGGCTCGCTCGCGTTCTACAACTCGAACCTGCGGGTCGACCGCTTCCGCGTGGATCTCACGGTCTCGCCGCGCGACTTCGTCAACCTCAACTACTGGAACGTACGCGCCGCGCAGGCGAACAGCCCGATCCAGTACGGACAGGGCGGGCGCCTCGTCGCCCAGGGCGGCACCGTCGCGCTGGTGAGCGGCGTGCCGGTGCGCCCGCTGTCGCAGGAGTTCTACGCCGAGTGGACACGCGTGCTGTCCGAGCGGCTGTTCCTCACCGCCGGGGTGTCCATCGCGATTCCCGACGACGGCCTGAAGGCCGTGATCCCGTCGGGCGCGAAGACCTGGCTCGGCGGGATCGTGAACCTGACCTACCGATACTGACCCGACCCGACGGAGATCCCATGATCCGACACCTCCTCCGAGCCGTCGCGGCGCTCGTGGCCGCCTGCGCGGCGCTGCTGGCCGCGCCGGCCGTGGCCCAGGGCCGCGCGCCGAACATCCTGGTGATCATGCCCGACGACGTCGGCTACTCGAACGTCGGCGCCTACAGCCACGGGATGATGGTGCCCACGCCGAACATCGACCGCCTCGCGCGCGAGGGGCAGCTCTTCACCGACCACTACGCGCATCCGAGCTGTACCCCGGGCCGCGCGGCCTTCATCACCGGACAGTTGCCGATCCGCACCGGCCTCACCACGGTGGGCACGCCGGGCTCGCCGGTCGGCCTCGACCCGCGCGATCCCACGCTCGCGAAGGTGCTCAAGCCGCTCGGCTACGCGACCGGGCAGTTCGGCAAGAACCACCTCGGCGACCGCAACTCGCACCTGCCGACGGTGCACGGCTTCGACGAGTTCTACGGAAACCTCTATCACCTCAACACCGAGGAGGAGCCCGAGCTGCGGATCTGGCGCAAGGACCCGGGCTTCGAGGCACGCTACCGTCCGCGCGGCGTGCTCGACTGCGTCGCCACCGACGTCGACGACCGCACCGAAGACCAGCGCTTCGGGCCGATGGGTCGCCAGCGCTGCCGCGACACCGGTCCGCTCGACACGAAGCGCATGCCCACCGTCGACGAGGAATTCCTCGACCGCACCAAGCAGTTCATCGAGCGCTCGGCGAAGGCCGGCAAGCCGTTCTTCGCGTGGTTCAACCCGAGCCGGATGCACATCTACACGCACCTGAAGCCCGAGTCGCGTCACCTCGCCTCCGACATCTCGTCGGAGTTCGACATCTACGGCAGCGGGCTCATGGAGCACGACGGGCACGTCGGACAGCTCCTGAAGCAGCTCGACGACCTGAAGATCGCCGACAACACCATCGTGGTCTACACCACCGACAACGGCGCGATGGTCTCGTGGTGGCCCGACGGCGGCGCGACGCCGTTCCGCGGCGAGAAGGCGACGACCTGGGAGGGCGGGGTGCGCGTGCCGCTGCTGGTGCGCTGGCCCGCGCGGATCCCGAAGGGCTCGGTCTCGAACGGCATCCAGACGCACGAGGACCTGTTCACCACGCTCGCCGCCGCGGCCGGCGCGGGCGACGTCGCCGCGCAGCTGCGCCGCACGCACAAGGTCCACATCGACGGCGTCGACAACCTCGCGCACTGGACCGGCAACGCGCCGTCGCGGCGGAACACGGTCATCTACTACAACGAGAGCGAGCTGACCGCGGTGCGGATCGGCCCGTGGAAGTCGCACATCAAGGTCCGCGAGGGCTTCTTCGACTCGCTGCGCCCGAGCACGCTGCTCTTCAACCTGCGGATGGATCCGTACGAGCGGCACGGCGGCCAGAAGGCCGACGACCTCGCGATGAAGCTGGGCATCGCCTGGGGCGGCCAGGTGTACGACCTGCTGAACGAGCACCAGAAGACGCTCGTCGAGTTCCCGCCCAGGCAGGCAGGCGGGACGCTGCGCGCCCGTTGACGGACGCGGGGCGGGGCGCGCCCCGCCGCCCTAGAGCAGCGATTCCGGCGCGACGAGCCCGTAGATCCGCTGCAGGAAGCGGCGCCACGCGCTCGCGCCCGGCTCGGTGTCGACGCGCCGGACCACGCCCGTCTCGTCGCGGTCCTCCCAGGCGAGGCGGCCGTCGACCCGCACGACGCGCCAGGCGCTCGCCGCCGACGCGTTGCGCTCGAAGATCGACCCGATGTCGGACGCGAGCGCCTCGCTGCGCACCAGCACGCCCACCTCCGTGTTCACCCGCACCGAGCGCGGGTCCAGGTTCAGCGAGCCGACGAACACCGTGTGCCGGTCGATCACGAAGGACTTCTCGTGCAGCGCAGCGCGCGAGCTGCCGCCCAGCGTGTCGCGGATCCGGCGCGGGCCGTCGCGGCCCGGCCCCGAGGGCTTGAGCTCGTGCAGCACCACCCCGGCCTCGAGCAGCGCGGGCCGGTAGTTCGCGTAGCCGGCCTGCGCGGGGAGCACGTCGTTGGAGGTGAGCGAGTTGGTCAGCACGCGGACCGTCACGCCGTCGCGCACCAGCGCACCGAGCGCGGCCACGCCCTCGGCGCCCGGCACGAAGTAGGGCGCGACCAGGCGCAGCTCGTCGCGGGCCTTCGGCGCGAGCGCGTCGAGCTGCCCGGCGAGCAGCAGCCCGCGTTCGGCACCGCGCAGCGCGGGGTCGTCCTGCGCCCGGCGCAGCTTCTCGGGGTCGTCGGCCAGCACGAGCGCCTCGCCGCGACGCCAGTCGAG
>JBAXJZ010000305.1:0-5616 GCA_037137595.1 Burkholderiales bacterium
CCCGACGCACCTGATGCAGCGGTCGCAGCGGCATTCGAGCCGGCATTCCATGAAGCCACCGCGCCATTCCAGTCATTGCCGGGCGAAGTGGCAACACCCGCCGTGCAGCAGGTTGCGTCTGAAGCGGTTGATTTCGACTTCGACGCCACCTTCGATGGCGAGCCCGATATTGCGCTCGGCGACGAGGAACCGGCAAGCACGCTCACGGCGCCAGGCTTGCCCGAGGCAGTTGTCGAAGACCGTGCACCGCTTGCTGAATCCGTTGACATGGACGCCGTTCGGGCGGATGCGGCGACCGCCGTGCCGCAGTCAGTCGACTTCCCGGTGGACGATACTCCGGCGGTCGACATCGATCATGTCCTGGAGGATGTGCAAGCTCAGGCTGCCGAGCCTGAAGCCGTGGCCGAACGTTCCTCCGAACTACCCGCCACTCCTGGACCGGAACCCGCAGTCGATGCGCCCGCCACGGCGGATGCGAACTCATTGTTGCCAGGTGGCGCGTCGGCCTTGCCTGAAGAAATGGCGGCGTCGCTCGGCGGGGTGGCGACATCGCCGCCGATCGCAGCAATCGCGCCGAACGCAGCCGAATCGCTCAGCGCGGCCGATCTTCGTTCGCGCGGCTTTGATCCGGCCGAACGACTGCTGGAGCGCATCCAGGATGAGATCGACCCGCAGTTGTTGCCCATTTTCCTGGAGGAAGCGGCGGAACTGGTGCCGTTGCTCGGCCAACAATTGCGGGCTTGGGAGGCTGCACCGGCGAATGCCGGCAATTCGCAGGGCCTGCAGCGCACACTGCATACCCTGAAGGGCAGCGCCCGCATGGCCGGGGCCATGGCGATTGGCCAGGTCACCCACAGCATGGAGTCGCGCGTCGAGGGTGCACTGGACCTGCAGTCAATTCCATCCGCCATATTCGAAGGCCTCGTCGCTTCGTACGACCGCGTCAATTCCTTGCTTGACGGTCTGCGCAGTGGCGCAGTCGAAAGCGTCACGTTCCCGACGGACGAGGCGACGGTCGATGAGACGGTTGAGGATGCGGTTGACGACCTTGCAGGTGTGCCGGACGCCGTTCCGCAAGACACCCTGGTCGCAGATGAGGCCGCTGGCGCGGCCGAGTCGCTCGCGATTGCGCCTGTCAACCCCGTCGAACCAGAGCTGCCACCGGTGCGCCATGCTTTGCAGGCGCCGGCCACGCCTGCACCGGCTGCGCCCGTGGCCGAGGAGTCCAGGCGTGCGTTGCTGCGCGTTCGTGCCGACTTGGTGGATCGTCTGGTCAACGAGGCCGGCGAGGTGTCGATCGCCCGCGCGCGGCTCGAGAACGAGATGGGCGTGCTGCGCCAGTCGCTCGGCGAGCTGACCGAGAACGTCAACCGGCTGCGTACGCAGCTGCGCGAGATCGAGCTCGCCGCCGACTCGCGGATCGACGCGCGCAACGAGCGCGACCGCGAGCTCGACCGGCAGTTCGACGCGCTGGAGTTCGACCGCTACACGCGCTTCCAGGAGCTCACGCGGATGCTGGCCGAGTCGGTGAACGACGTGGCCACCGTCCAGCAGAACGCGCTGCGCAGCCTCGACGAGGCCGGTCGCGACCTCGCCCGCCAGACGCAGGTGACGCGCGACCTGCAGCAGGACCTGATGCGGATCCGCATGGTGCAGTTCGGCTCGATCGCCGACCGCCTCTATCGCGTGGTCCGCCAGTCGGCGAAGGAGCTCGACAAGCGCGTGGCGCTCGACCTGCGCGGCGCGTCCGCCGAGCTCGACCGCGGCGTGCTCGAGCGCATGGCCGGCCCGATCGAGCACCTGCTGCGCAACGCCGTCGCGCACGGCATCGAGTCGCGCGCCGAGCGGCAGGCGGCCGGCAAGGCCGAGACCGGCGAGATCGTCCTCGAGGTCCGCCAGGAGGGCAACGAGGTCATCCTCTCGTTCGCCGACGACGGCGCCGGCCTGAACTACACGCGGATCCGCCAGCGCGCGATCGAGCGCCGGCTGATCGCGCCCGACGCCCATCCGGGCGAGCGCGAGCTCGGCGACCTGATCTTCATGCCGGGCTTCTCCACCGCCACCGAGGTCACCGCGATCGCGGGCCGCGGCGTCGGCATGGACGTGGTGCGGGCCGAGGTGGCGGCGATGGGCGGGCGCATCGACCTCGAGTCGGTGCCCGGCCGCGGCACGCGCTTCACCGTGCACCTGCCGGTCTCGCTCGCGGTCGCGCAGGTGGTGCTGCTCACCGTGGGGCCGATGCGCATCGCGGTGACCTCGGCGCTGATCGAGCAGGTCATGCAGCTCAAGCCCGAGGCGCTCGCCTCGGCGTACGGCCGCCACGCCGTCGACTGGCACGGCCAGCCGGTGCCGCTCTACTACCTCGGCAGCCTGCTCGAGCTGCCGGAGTGCACGCCGCTCGCGCAGCGTTACTCGCCGGTGGTGATCGTGCGCTCGGGTGCGCAGCGGATCGCGCTGCACGTCGATCACGTCGCGCCGAGCCAGGAGGTGGTGGTCAAGCACGTCGGCCCGCAGCTCGCGCGGCTCACCGGCATGGCCGGCGCCACCGTGCTGGGCAACGGCGACATCGTGCTGATCCTGAACCCGGTGCAGATCGCGGCGACCGGCCGCGGCGCACATGCCGGCGAGGGCGACACCGCGGGCTTCGCGCCGACGCGCATCGAGATCGCGCCCACCGTGATGGTGGTCGACGACTCGGTCACCGTCAGAAAGGTCACTCAGCGCCTCCTCGCGCGCGAGGGCTACCAGGTGATGCTCGCGAAGGACGGCCTCGACGCGCTGCGCCAGCTGCAGGACGCGGTGCCCGACGTGATGCTGCTCGACATCGAGATGCCGCGGATGGACGGCTTCGAGCTCACGAAGAACATCCGCTCGGACGAGCGCTGGAAGGCGCTGCCGATCGTGATGATCACGTCGCGGACCGCCGACAAGCACCGCGACCACGCGATGTCGCTCGGCGTCGATGCGTTCCTCGGCAAGCCCTACGACGAGGACGAGCTGCTGCGGCTGGTGGCCGCGTTCGCGCAGCGCAGGCAGCAGGCCGGCTGAGCCGGGCCCGTCAGGCGGCGGGCACCGCCTCCGGCTCGAGGATCTCCGCGGCCTCCCAGATCCGCGCCGGGTCCACCGGCACGCCGAGCTCGCGGATCGGGATGCAGCCCTCGATCCGCAGCCGCGGCTCGGTCGTCGCGCGGCGCACCCCGTCGGCGTGCACGGCGCCGATCGCCGAGCGGAAGGCGAGCACCAGCGGCGCGCGCGGATCGCGGCCGCGGCGGAACACCAGCCCGAGCTCGCCGCTCGGCAGCCGCACCGCGGTGCCGGGCGGCGTCGGGCCCACGACGTCGACCAGCGCGTCGGCCAGCGGCGCGACGCACTCGGCCGCGAGCTTGCCATGCAGCAGCCGCAGCGCCGCGTCGGGCGGCGCCCCCGGCCGGTAGGCGCGCGGGGCGACCCACGCGCACCAGCGGTCGGCCACCATCAGCGCCTGCGCCTCGATCGACAGCACGTCGGCCGCGAGCCGCGCCGGATAGCCGGTGCCGTCGGCGTGTTCGTGATGCTGCACGACCGCCGCGAGCCACAGCGGGTCGTCGACGCCGGCCGCACGCAGCAGTGCCACGCCGTGTTCGGGATGACCGAGCACCTCGTGGCGCTGCGCGGCGTCGAGGTGTCCCGCGTGGGCCCACAGCCGCTCCTGCAGCTCGAGCATGCCGACGTTCATCGTGAGCGCGGCGAGCACCGCCGAGCGCCGGCGAGGCGCCGACGCGCCGAGCCGCGCGAGCAGCGCGTCGGCGATCACCGCGGTGCCGATCGCGTGGCGGGTGCCGTAGCCGCCGCCCTCGAGCAGCAGCGGCACGGCGAGCATCGCGTCGGGGTCGAGCGCGCCGAGACGCTGCAGCTCGGCCGCGGCGTCGCGGACCGCGTGCAGCGCGCCGGGGACGTCGGGTCCGCCGGCGGCGAGCGCGGCGAGCGCGGGTTCCAGCGCGTCGCGCAGCGCGTGCCCGCGGATCCACGGGCGGACCTTGGTGACCCGCGGCAGCAGGATCGGCGGCGCCTCGGCGACCGCCGCGCGCAGCGCGTCCAGGCGTTCGCCGTCGACGCGGGCGCCGCGTTCGAGCAGCCGCCCGAGCGTGAGCTCGTCGGCGATCGTCGCGCCCTCGCGCAGCATCGGGCGGCCCGCGGCGTCATACAGGTCGACCGGCAGCGGCTCGCCCGCGCGCAGCTCGCCGGCGCGCAGCGGGCGCAGCGGCGAAGGCGCGGGCAGGGCGCGCGACAGCGCGGCACGGAATCCGGACAGGGCCATGGCTCGACCTCCGGGACGACACGGGTGGGCGGCGGCCCCGCCGCCCGTTCGGGAACATCTTCGGCTCGACAGGAGGTCGCCTGGAGGGCGGATCGCCGAAGGGCGGCGCGCGGCGCACGGACGGCGTGGTCGCGGGCGGGAGCGCAACGGGCAGGGATGCCGGCGGCGGCCGCGGGCGGACGGACGGTCGGGCGACCGCTCCGTCTCCGAGCGGCGGACTCGGACATCATCCGGCGAGCGCGACGGGATCCGGTGCGAGCGGCTTCCGGTGGGGATCGCCGACCCACCGGGCCGCCCGGGCCTCAGCCGCCCGAACCCGCGCCCTTCACGACCGCGTAGCGCTCCAGCGTCTTCAGCCGAGCGGCCGCGTGGTCGACGACCGGCGCGGGATAGTCGCGGCCGATCACGCAGCCCAGCCGCGCCTGTTCGGCCGCCGGCACCAGCCAGGGCGCGTGGATCGCGCGGTCGGGGTATCCCGCGAGTTCCGGCAGGTAGCGCCGGATGAACGCGCCCTTCGGATCGAACTTCTCCGACTGCGTGACCGGGTTGAAGATCCGGAAGTAGGGCTGCGCGTCGCAGCCGCTCGACGACGCCCACTGCCAGCCGCCGTTGTTCGCGGCGAGGTCGTAGTCGTTGAGCAGGTCGGCGAAGAAGCGTTCGCCGCGCCGCCAGTCGATGCCGAGGTCCTTGCACAGGAAGGACGCCACCACCATCCGCAGCCGGTTGTGCATCCAGCCGCTGGTGATCAGCTGGCGCATCGCCGCGTCGACCAGCGGGTAGCCGGTCCGCGCCTCGCACCAGGCGGCGAACAGCGCGTCGCCGCGCGCGCCGTCCTCCCAGCGGATGGCGTCGTACTCGGGCCGGAACGACGCATGCGCCACCCGCGGATGGTGGTGCAGGACCTGGTGGTAGAAGTCGCGCCAGACGAGCTCGGACAGCCAGCCGCGCGCGCCCTCGGCGTCGTCCGGCTCGCTGCGGATGATGCGCAGCGCCTCGCGCGCGAGCGCACGGATCGACACCGTGCCGAAGCGCAGGTGCGCCGACAGGTAGGACGGGCCCTTCACCGACGGGAAGTCGCGGGTCTCGCGATAGCGGCCGATCCGCGCGAGGAAGTCCTCGAGGAGCGTCGCGCCGCCGCTCGCGCCGGTGGGCAGCGCGAGCGAGCCCAGGTCGGTCGGCTCGAAGCCGATCGCCGCGAGCGACGGCACGCCGTCGACCGGGTCGGTGCCGCAGGGGCCGGGGGCGCGTGCGTCGCGCAGTCCCGCGGGCGGCGGCGCGAGCCGGCCCGCGGCGAGCGCGCGCACCGGCTTCGGGGCCAG
>JBAXJZ010000306.1:0-5614 GCA_037137595.1 Burkholderiales bacterium
ATAACGAGAAGGACGTGCCGCCCGGCGAGCGGCCGCCGGGCACGACCGGCGGCAAGCGCGTCTTCGTCGACCGCGTCGAGTGGAACCTCGCGCTGCGCGACGGCCAGGCGCAGGTCGCCGCGCTGCAGAAGGGCGAGGTCGACATCATCGAGCAGCTCGGCTTCGACTTCGTCGAGACGGTGAAGAAGGACCCGAACCTGCAGCTGCCGGTGATCGCGAACATCGGCCTGCAGTACATGGCCCGCTTCAACCACCTGCACAAGCCCTTCGACAACCCGAAGATCCGGCAGGCGGCGATCGCGGCCTTCGCGCAGGAGCCGTTCCTGCGCGCCCAGGTCGGCGTGAAGGAGCTCTACAAGCCCTGCTACTCGATGTTCTTCTGCGGCACGCCCTACGGCGTGACCAACGGCAGCGAGCTGCAGAGCAAGGGCGGGATGCGGAAGGCCCAGGAACTGCTGAAGGAGGCCGGCTACGACGGCACCCCGGTGGTGATCCTCAAGCCCACCGACCTCGCGTCGATCCAGAAGCTGCCCGACGTCGCGGCCCAGCTGCTGCGGCAGGCCGGCTTCAAGGTGGACCTGCAGGCGATGGACTGGCAGACGCTGGTCGGCCGCCGCGCGAAGCGGGACGCGCCGGACAAGGGCGGCTGGCACATGTTCCTGACCGCCTGGACCGCGCACGACATCTGGAGCCCGATCTCGAACCCGACGATGGACACGCGCGGCGAGAAGTCGGTGTGGTTCGGCTGGGCGACCGACGACAAGCTGCCGCAGCTGCGCGACCAGTTCATGCGCGCCACCGACGAGGGCGAGAAGAAGAAGCTGGCCTCGGCCATCCACGCCCGCGCCTACGAGATCGGCACGCACGCGCCGCTCGGCGAGTTCGACGCGCCGCAGGCGGCCCGCAAGAACATCACCGGCTTCTTCGTCCACAACGGCAACATCTACTGGAACCTGAAGAAGAACTGACCCGGGGGTGACCCCCGCGCGCGGGGCCGGCTCGTCCGGCCCCGCGTCGTTTCCGGAGACCCGATGTTCGCGTTCCTAGGCCGTCGCCTGCTCTCGACGATCCCCGTCCTGCTGATCGTCTCGGTGCTGGTGTTCCTGCTGCTGCGGCTCACGCCCGGCGACCCCGCGCAGCTGCTCGCCGGCGACCAGGCGACCGCCGAGCAGGTCGCGCAGATCCGATCCAACCTCGGCCTCGACCGCTCGATCCCCGAGCAGTACCTGGTCTGGCTCGGCCACCTGTTCCAGGGCGACCTGGGGCAGTCGTTCTACTACAAGACCGACGTCGTCTCGCTGATCGGCCAGCGGCTGGAGCCGACGATGTCGCTCGCCCTGATCACCATCGTCGTCGCGGTGCTGGTCTCGGTGCCGCTCGGCGTGCTCGCCGCGTGGCGGCACGGCGGCTGGTTCGACCGCACGCTGATGGGCTTCTCGGTGCTGGGCTTCTCGGTGCCGGTCTTCGTGCTCGCCTACCTGCTGATCTGGACCCTGTCGATGAAGCTCGGGCTGCTGCCGGTCCAGGGCTACCAGCGGCTGTCGGGCGGCGTCGGCGCCTGGCTCTACCAGCTGATCCTGCCGGCGATCACGCTGTCGGTGATCTACATCGCGCTGATCGCGCGGGTCACCCGCGCCTCGGTGCTCGAGACGCTCGGCGAGGACTACATCCGCACCGCGCGCGCCAAGGGTCTGCCCGAGTCCAAGGTGCTGCTGCGCCACGCGCTCGCCAACGCGGCGGTGCCCATCGTCACCGTGATCGGCATCGGCATCGCGCTGCTGATCGGGGGCGTGGTGGTCACCGAATCGGTCTACGCGATCCCCGGGCTCGGGCGGCTGACCGTCGACGCGGTGCTCGCGCGCGACTTCCCGACCATCCAGGGCGTGATCCTGTTCTTCTCGTTCATCTACGTGCTGGTCAACCTGCTGGTCGACCTGACCTACGTGTTCTTCGATCCGCGGATCCGGTACTGAGGCCATGTCGACCCCACTCTCCCCGGACGACGCGTCGTCCCTGTCGGTCGAGAGCGCGACCGTCGTCGCGCGGCCGTCCACCTGGCAGCGCGTGCTGCGCAACGGCTCGGTGCGCATCGGCGGCATCGTGCTCTCGGTCCTCGTGGTGGTCGCGCTCGCCGCGCCCTGGATGGGTACCGTCGACCCCTCGCTCTTCGATCCGGTGAGCCGCGACCTGCTGCCCGGCGGCAAGGGCGAGATCACCGACCTCGACGGCAACTCGTTCGAGCACCAGTTCCTGTTCGGCTCCGACAGCTTCGGCCGCGACATCTACAGCCGCGTGATCTACGGCACCCGCGTGTCGCTGGTGGTGGGCATCGCGACCGCGATCGTCTCGGTGGCCTTCGGCGTGCTGTTCGGCCTGCTCGCCGGCTACCTGCGCTGGCTCGACGGCCCGCTGATGCGGGTGATGGACGGGATCATGTCGATCCCGGCGATCCTGATCGCGATCGCGCTGGTGGCGCTCTGGCGCGGCAGCCTGCTCACCGTGGTGATCGCGATCGCGATCCCGGAGATCCCTCGGGTCACGCGGCTGGTGAGGTCGCTGGTGCTCACCGTCCGCGAGGAGCCCTACGTCGAGGCCGCGGTCTCGCTGGGCACGCCGACCTGGAAGATCATGCTGCGGCACATCCTGCCGAACACCGTCGCGCCGCTGATCGTGCAGGGCACCTTCATCGCGGCCTCGGGCATCCTGGTCGAGGCGATCCTGTCCTTCCTCGGCGTGGGCCTGCCGCCCGACATCCCCACCTGGGGCAACGTGATGGCCGAGGGTCGCGCGCAGTTCGGCGAGTTCCCGCACAACATCCTGTTCCCCGGCGTGTTCCTCGCGATCACCGTGCTGGCGATCAACATCCTCGGTGACGGGCTGCGCGACACGCTGGATCCGAAGATGGCGAGGCGGACCTGATGGCCGACGCGACGACCGCATCGAGGGCCGGCCAGAAGGCCGGCGAGGGCGACGGCCCGATCCTGGAGATCCGCGACCTGACCGTGGGGCTGCCCGGCGGCGCCGACCGCAAGGCCGCCGTCCGCAACGTCAGCATCACCGTCGGCCGCGGCGAGGTGGTCTGCCTCGTCGGCGAGTCGGGCTCGGGCAAGTCGGTGATCGCGCAGGCGGTGATGGGGCTGCTGCCGAAGCAGCTGCCGGTGCTCGGCGGCTCGATCCTGCTGCAGGGCGAGGACGTCACGAAGGCGAGCCCGCAGCGGCTGCGCGAGCTGCGCTGCGTGCGGATGTCGATGATCTTCCAGGAGCCGATGACCGCGCTGAACCCGGTCATGACCTGCGGCGACCAGATCGACGAGGTGCTGCGCGAGCACACCTCGCTGTCGGCGGCCGAGCGGCGTGCGAAGGTGCTCGATGTCGTCAGGGAGGTGCTGCTGCCCGATCCCGAGCGGATCGTGGCCAGCTATCCGCACCAGCTCTCGGGCGGCCAGCGGCAGCGGATCGTCATCGCGATCGCGCTGGTGCTCGACCCGGTGCTGCTGATCGCCGACGAGCCGACCACCGCGCTCGACGTGACCACGCAGGCGCAGATCCTGAAGCTGGTGCTCGACCTGCAGCGCCGGCACGGCACGGGCGTGCTCTTCATCACCCACGACTTCGGCGTGGTGGCCGAGGTGGCGCACCGCGTGGCCGTGCTGCGGCTGGGCGACATGGTGGAAGTGGGGCCGAAGGAGCAGGTGCTGCGCCGGCCGACCCACGACTACACGAAGATGCTGATGGCCTCGGTGCCGACGCTGCACGTGCCCGACCGCACCCTCGACGACACCGCGCCGGTGGTGCTGAAGGTGCAGGGGCTGTCGAAGACCTACGACACCAAGTCGTGGTTCGGCAAGCGGCGCACCGTGCACGCGGCCAAGGACGTGTCCTTCGAGATCCGGCGCGGCCGCACGCTGGGCATCGTCGGCGAGTCGGGCTCGGGCAAGTCGACGGTGGCGCGCTGCGTGGTGCGGCTGATCGACCCGACCGGCGGGCAGGTGCTGCTGTCGGGCACCGACATCGCGAGCACGCCGCACGGCGCGCTGCGGGCGCTGCGCGACCAGGTGCAGATCGTCTTCCAGGACCCGTACCGGTCGCTGAACCCGCGCCGCACGATCGCCGACGCGATGATCGAGGGGCCGATGAACTACGGCGTCTCGCGCGCCGACGCGATGGCGCGCGCACGCTCGCTGCTCGACCTCGTGCGGATGGACCCGTCGGCGCTCGACCGCTATCCGCACCAGTTCTCGGGCGGGCAGCGGCAGCGGATCTGCATCGCGCGCGCGCTCGCGATGGAGCCGCAGCTGCTGATCGCCGACGAGGCGGTGTCGGCGCTCGACGTGTCGGTGCAGGCGCAGGTGCTGCGACTGCTCGCCGACATCCGCGAGCGGCTGAACCTCGCGATGCTCTTCATCACGCACGACCTGCGGGTCGCGGCGCAGGTCTGCGACGACGTGGTGGTGATGTCGCAGGGCGAGGTGGTGGAGTACGGGCCGGCGCGGCAGGTGTTCTCGGCGCCGACGCACGCCTATACGAAGGCGCTGTTCGAGGCGGCACCGGGCAAGGGGTTCGAGTTCGGGGAGCAGAAGGCGGCCTGACCTGTCCGCCGCGCGGTCCGTCCGCCGGGGCGGTCCGCGCGGACCACCCGTCGGTCGGCGCGTCCGCAAGCCCCTGATGCGATATCCCGCCCGGAGCGGCTCCGTATACTGCGGCCGCCATGAAGCGACTGTTCGCGCTCCTGCTGATCGTCCTGCTGCCGGTCCAGACCGGCTGGGCGGCGGTCGCGGGTGCGTGCGCGGACGCGGGTCGAGCGGAAGCGATGCACCTCGGGCATCACATGCACGGGGATCCGACGGGCACGGCCGCGCACGCCTCGCCTGCGACGGCGGACGCCTCGCCCACGACGGCCGGCGACCCGGCCTCTACCACGGCCGCCGCCTCCGACGATGCACGGGGCGGCACGCACCCCGACTGCCCGACCTGCCACGGCGTCGGCGTCGCGATGCCGATCGAGCGCGCGCTGCCCTCGCAGGCCGTCGCCCGCGGGCCCGGCATCCGCTTTGTCGCGCCTTCGCCGCCGCAGGTGCCGCCCGGCGACCTGTTCCGCCCGCCCACGTCGCACGTCGCCTGAGCCCACGCGGCACGAGCCGGTCCGTCCCCCGCCCCGTCGGCGGCTGACGAGCCCCCTCGATCGCCGTCCCTCCAGGTCAGCGGGCCCCGGCCCGCCCGTGCGAAGGTGTTCGATGAGATCCCCTCTGGTTCACGCCGCCGCGTGCTGCGCGACGCTGCTCGGCCTCCTGCCGGCCCCGGTCGCCGCGCAGGGCGCGACGCCGTCGGCCCCGGCCGTCGGCGCCGAGGCCCCGTCCCTGCCGGTCCTGGTCGACCGTGCGTGGCGCCTCGCCCGCGAGGACGACGCCCAGCGGGCACGCCGCGACGAGGCGGGAGCCCGCGAACTCGCCGCGGGCTCGGCCTTCGCCGGCTCGCCGTCGGTCAGCCTCGACGTGCGCCGCGACCTGCCGCGCGGCCTCGGCCTGCCGGGCACGGACGCGGTGTCCGACCGCGGCAAGGTCCACGGATGGCATCTCGACTCGGCTGGCGGACTCGATCGGTGCTGCCCTGACGC
>JBAXJZ010000307.1:0-5595 GCA_037137595.1 Burkholderiales bacterium
GGCCGAGCGGGCCGTCGTAGAGCGCGGCCGCGCCGCCGCGGGCGACCAGCCGCAGCGTGTCGGCGAGTGCGCCGTTGACCACCCGCGTGCCGGCCGTGATCGGGGCGCCGCCGGGCAGGAACACGGCGGCGATCTCGGGGTCGCGGGCCAGGTCGGCCGCGCAGTCGGCGACGCAGTCGGCCAGGTAGGGCGTGGCGTTGAAGCCCCGGCCGGCATGGCGGACCGCGGGCTCGATCACGTCGGCGAGCGACAGCCGGCCGTGGCGCAGCACCATCTCGCACCAGGCGGCGAGGTTGCCCGGCACCGCGACCGAGGTGCGGCCGACGGCGTTGCGGCGGCCGATCGCGTCGAGCGCGCCCGGTGGGGCGGCCGGATCGGGCTCGAAGCTCGTCGGCCCGACGGCCGCGGGGCAGCGGCCCTGGCCCTCGATCACCTCGTGGCGTCCGTCGGGTCGGCGAATGTGGGCGAAGCCGCCGCCGAGCGGGCCGACCATCATCGGCTCGACGACGGTGAGCGTGAACAGCGCCGCCACCGCCGCGTCGACCGCGTTGCCGCCCGCGGCCAGCATCTCGGCGCCCGCGGCGGAGGCGAGCGGATGGTTGGTGACGACCATGCCCCGCGTCGCGCGCGCGGGGGTCTTCTCGACGACGAACGGCACGGCGCCGGCGGGCTCGGAGGCGGCGGTCAACGGATCTCCCCTGGCGTGTCGGGCGCGGCCTCGCGGGCGGCCCGTCGCGCGATGATGGACCGCCTTCGCGCCGCCGTCGACCGCATGTGTCATCCGCCTCAGGGTTCCGCGCCATGCCGGTGCGGGCGGACCCTGGGGGCGACCCTAGGCCGGGCGCTCCGCGGCGTGCGCCGCGACGACTGCGTCGAGCCGGGCGCGCCAGGCGGCCTTGCGCGAGGCGTCGGCGAAGCTGGCCTCGAACGCGTTCGCCGCCAGCGTGTGGGCGTCGCGGGCGGTGAGCGACGGGAACGCGGCGAACAGCGCCTCGAAATTCGCGAGCAGGTAGCCGCCGAAGTAGGCGGGGTCGTCGGAGTTCACCGTCACGCACACGCCCTTCGCGAGCAGCGCGGGCAGCGCGTGCTCGGCCATGTCCGGATAGACGCACAGCTTCACGTTGGACAGCGGGCAGACGGTGAGGGGGATCCGTTCGCGCGCGAGCCGATCGACGAGGGCCGGATCGTCGACCGCGCGCACGCCGTGGTCCACGCGTTCGACCTTCAGCAGGTCGAGCGCGGTGCGGACGTACTCCGCCGGGCCTTCCTCGCCCGCGTGCGCGACGACGTGCAGGCCGAGCCCGCGCGCCCGCTCGAAGACGCGCGCGAACTTCTCGGGCGGATGGCCGCGCTCGCTCGAGTCGAGGCCCACGCCGACGAAGCGGTCCCGGAACGGCAGCGCCGCCTCCAGCGTCTCGAGCGCGGCCTCCTCCGACAGGTGGCGCAGGAAGCAGAGGATCAGCTCGCTGGTGAGGCCGAGCGTGCGCTCGGCCTCGGCGCGCGCGCGCCACAGGCCGCCGATCACCGCGGCCATCGGCACGCCGCGGTCGGTATGGGTCTGCGGATCGAAGAAGAGCTCGGCGTGGACCACGCCGTCGGCCGCCGCGCGCCGGTAGTACGCCATCGCCATGTCGAAGAAGTCCGCCTCGGCGAGCAGGACCGACGCGCCGGCGTAATAGAGGTCGAGGAAGCTCTGCAGGTCGGTGAACGCGTAGGCGGCGCGCAGCGCCTCGACCGACGGGTAGGGCAGGCTCACCCCGTTGCGGCGGGCCAGCGCGAAGATCAGCTCGGGCTCGAGCGTGCCTTCGATGTGCACGTGCAGCTCGGCCTTGGGCAGGGCGCGCAGCAGGCGGGCGAGCGCGGGATCGAGTACGGCGGGCGCGGTCATCGTCGGGGCTCCAGGCGTGGGTCGTCGTCGGCGCGACGGCGGGCCCGGGCGGACGCGGGTCGCTCGGGGCGATCCTACGCCCGCGCGCCGTCGACCGCAGTCGCGTCGGTGCCCGCGCCCGCCGACGCGCGGGCCGGCGCGGCCGGGCTCACTGCAGCTCCCAGCCCGATTCGCGGATCACCGGGCCCCAGTGCGCGGTCGCCGAGGTCACCCACTCCTGCAGCGCGGGCGGCGCCGCGTAGTCGGCGACGTTGCCCATGGTCGCGAGCCTCGAGAGCATCGCCGGGTCGCCCAGGATCGTCTGCACCGCTCTCGTGAACCTCTCGACGAACGCGGCCGGCAGCCCGCGCGGCCCGAAGAAGCCGGTCCACGGGTTCTTGTCGAGCCCCTTGATGCCCTGCTCCTCGTAGGTCGGGATGTCGGGTGCCGAGGCCGCGCGCTTCGTGCCCGACACCGCGAGCACGCGCATCCTGCCGGCGCGATGGTGCTCGATGGTCTCGGTCAGCGACAGCACCGCGGCCGGGACCTGGCCGCCCAGCAGGTCCTGCACCAGCGGTGCGCCGCCCTTGTAGGGCACCGGCGTCATCCGGGTGCCCAGCGCCTTGCCGACCAGAAGGCCCGCGAACTGCGGAACGCTGCCGGGCGCGGGCACGCCGAAGTTCGCCTGCTGCGGGTTCGCCTTCAGCCAGGTGCCGAACTCGGCGAGCGTCTTAACGTTCAGCGAACTCGCGACCGCGAGCACGTTGTAGTAGCTCGCCACGCCGGCGAGCGGCGTGAAGTCGCGTGCGGGGTCGTAGCCCGGTGCCTTGAAGGTCAGCGGCACGATCACGTGCGTGTGGTCGATGGTGAGCATCACCGTCGTGCCGTCGGCGGGAGCGCCCTTCAGCGCCTGCGTGGCGATCATGCCGCCGGCGCCCGGCCGGTTCTCGACCATCACGTTCTGGCCGAGCGTCTCGCGCAGCCGGTCGCCCAGCATCCGCGCGAGCACGTCGGTGGCGCCCCCCGGCGGGAAGCCGACCAGGATGCGCAGCGGCGCGTCCTGTGCGCGCGCGGCGCGCGGCAATGGCAGCGTGCCGCCGGCGAGGGCGGCGGCGGAGGCGAGGAGACTGCGGCGGGAGGGCGTCATGGTGCGGCTCCGGGTCGGTGGACGGGCGGGTCGGTGGCGGGGGGCTCGGTGTCGCGCGCGGCGCGCGGCGACGCGGTGCTCGGGGTGGCGGCGGCGGTCGCGGCCTCCGGTCCGCGCGCGGTCACGAGGCCGTCGCGAAGATCGATGGCCGTGAGTCCGGGATCGCGCTCGCGCGGGTCGCCGAAGCCGCCGCCGCCGGGGAGGTCGACGCGCAGCCGGCCGCCGGCCGGCACGCGGACCGTGCCCTTGCCGCCGACGCGCATCGAGCCGCCGCGGTCGTCGAGCACGCGGACCTCGCCGCGCGCACCGTCGGCGCCGCCGGCGCGGCCGCGCGCGGCATTCGCGCGCCGGTCGAAGGTGGCGGCCGAGCAGTCGAAGGGCGCACCGTCGCGCGAGCCGATCTCGATGCGCTGCGCGAGACCGCCGCGCCAGCGGCCGGCGCCGCCGGAATCGGCGAGCCATTCCTTGTGCCAGACCACGAGCGGTGCCTGCGACTCGGTGACCTCGACCGGGATGCCGCCGACGCCGCTCGGGAACGCGGTGGTGGACAGGCCGTCCTTGGTCGGGCGCGCGCCCGCGCCGCCCAGCCCCACGGCCATCACGTTGAAGGGCGCGCCGTCGGCGCGGTCGCGGCTCATCGCGAGCACCCAGATGCTGCCCGCCGACTCGGCCGGCACGCGCCCGCCCAGCGCCTGCTCGAGGCATCCGAACATCAGGTCGGGCAGCATCTGGCCGACCACGTGACGCGCTGTCACCGGGCTCGGCCGGTCCGGCGCGACCACCGAGCCCGCGGGCGCCCGGACCTCGAAGACCTCGAGCGAGCCGGCGTTGTTCGGCACCTCGGGCGCGACCAGGCACTTCAGCCCGAACACCGAGTAGGCGTCGGTGTAGCACTTGGGCGAGTTGATGCCGCGCGGCGAGGCGGCCGACGAGCCGGCGTAGTCGACGACGATGCGGTCGCCGTCGACGGTGAGCCGCGCGTGCAGGTCGATCGGCGTGTCGTAGCCGTCGAGCCGCATCGACGCGGACCAGCTGCCCGAGGGCAGCCGCGCCACCGCCGCGCGGGCGGCGGCCCGGGAGTGCTCGAGGATGTGCGTGCCCAGCGGATCGATCGATGCGAGGTCGAACTCGTCCATCATCGACAGCAGCCGGCGGGCACCCACCTCGTTGCACGACACCAGCGACAGCAGGTCGCCGCGCGCCTCGACCGGGTTGCGCGAGTTCGCCTGGACGATCGCGAGCAGCGATTCGTCGAGCACGCCGGCGCGCGCGAGCGGCAGGTGCGGGATGCAGGTGCCTTCCTCGTAGACCGAGCGCGCGTCCGCCGAGAATCCGAGGCCGCCCACGTCGATCGTGTGGCACGTCGACGCGAAGAGCGCCACCGCGCGGCCTGCGCGGAACACCGGCGTGACCACCACGTAGTCGAACAGGTGGCCGGTGCCGAGCCAGGGGTCGTTGGTCACGTAGACGTCGCCGGCGCGCATCGTCGCGAGCGGATAGCGGTCGAGGAAGTGCCGGACCGCGACCGCCATCGTGTTGACGTGGCCGGGCGTGCCGGTGACCGCCTGCGCGAGCATCCGGCCCTCGATGTCGTAGACGCCTGCGGAGAGATCGCCCGCCTCGCGGGCCACCGAGCCGAACGCGGTCCGCAGCAGCGCCTGCGCCTGCTCCTCGACGACCGAGACCAGCCGGTTCCACATCACCTGCGTGCGGATCGCGTCGAGCATCGCGCGGCTCATGTACCGGCCTCCATCACCAGGTGCCCCGCGGTGTCGAGCCGCGCGGTCCAGCCGGTGGGCACGACGGTGGTCGTCTCGTCTTCGGCCACCAGCGCGGGGCCGCGGACGGCGAGGCCCGGCCGCAGGTCGGGGCGCCAGTGCAGCGCGAACGGGGCGCGCTCGCCGCGCGCGGGCTCCCAGGCCTCGCGCGTGCCCGCAGGCCGCGCGTCCTCGCGGGCCTCGGGCAGCGCCGACGGCTCGGCTGCGACCGGCTCGGTGGCGAGCGTCACCGACCAGGTCACCACCTCGACCTCGCCGCCCGGGATCCGCAGGCCGTAGACCTGCTCGTAGGCGCGCTCGAAGCGCTCGACGAGGTCGGCGACGGCGGCCGCGTCGAGCGGGCCCGCGGCACGCTCGGGCAGGCGCACCCGCAGCTCGTGGCCCTGGCCCGCGTAGCGCAGCTCGGCGAGCCGCGTCTCGACTATGGGCGCGCCGCCCGCGGCGTCGCGGACCACGGCGAGCGCCTCTTCGCGCATCGCGTCGAGCCGCGCGTCGAGCGTGGCCGGATCGCAGCGGCGCAGCACGGCGAGGTCGCTGCGCACCACCTCGTAGGCGATCGGCGCGCGCAGGAAGCCGATCGCCGAGCCCACGCCCGCGCCGGCCGGCACCACGACGCGCGCGATGCCGAGCTTCTGCGCGAGGCGGCCCGCGTGCAGCGGCGCGCCGCCGCCGAAGGCGATCATCGTGAAGCCCTCCAGCGCCTGTCCGCGCTCGATCGCGTGCACGCGAGCGGCGTTCGCCATGTTCTCCTCGACGATCTCCGACACGCCCGCCGCGGCCCACGCGGCGTCCATGCCGAGCGG
>JBAXJZ010000308.1:0-5589 GCA_037137595.1 Burkholderiales bacterium
GGCAGGTCGGCGCCCTGCTCGTCGACGATCCGCAGCTCGATCTCGTCGGTGGCGCGGCCGAAGCAGCTGTGGCCCACGTGGCGGGGCTCGCGGTTCGCGATCACCCAGGCGCCCGCACCGGTCTCGGTCATCGCCCAGGCCTCGAGCAGCGGAAAGCCGAAGCGCGCCTCGAAGGTCGCCTGGTGGCGGCGGTCCACGCCCGCGCCGAAGCCGAAGCGCACCCGGTGCTCGCGGTCGTCCGGCGACGGCGGCGCCCCCAGCAGCATCGCCGGCATCACCCCGAGGTAGTGGACGATGGTCGCGCCCGACTCGCGCACCGCCCGCCACCAGCCGCCCGGATGGAAGCGGTCGAGCGGCACGACGCAGCCCGCCGACAGCACCATCGCCATCGTCGAGTAGGCCATCGCGTTCATGTGGGTCATCGGCAGCGGCGTCAGCAGCCGGTCCTCGCCGGGCCGGATCGCGGCCAGCCCGCCGGCACGCAGGTAGCCTTCGCCCGCGATCAGGTAGTAGGCGTTGGGCAGCACGCAGCCCTTGGGCCGGCCGGTGGTGCCCGAGGTGTAGAGCAGCCCGCACTCGGTGTCGATACCCGGCTCGCCGCGCAGCGGCGGCGCCGCGGGCGCGCGCACGATCGCCGACAGTCCGCGCGGGGCGCTGCCCGGACCGCGGACCGCGGTCCCGGCATCGACCTCGTCGTCGTGGCTCGGCAGCACGCAGACGGCGCAGCCGGTGCGCGCGGCCGCCGCCTCGAGGTCGGCGACGCGCGCCGGCAACGCGATCGCGAGCACCAGCCCGCTGTGCTCGACCAGGTAGTCGAGCTCGGCGCTGCGCAGCTCGCCGTTGATCGGCACCACCGACACGCCGAGCGCGTTCAGCGCCAGCCAGTTGAGGAAGAACGACGGCCGGTTCTCCAGCAGCAGCCCCGCGCGGTGGCCGTGGCCATAGCCCGCGGCCTGGATCCGCGTGGCGATCGCCTCGACGGCGTCGAGCGCGCGACCGTAGGTGAGCTCGATCGGGGCGATGCCGTAGCGCGCGGCGACCTCCGGCAGGATCGCGAGGAAGGGCGTGTCCGGGTGCTCGGTCGCGATGCGGCGGAACGCGCGGTAGACGGTGGCGTCGGCGGGAAGGGGGAGCGTCATCGTTCGGACCGGTCCGGGCGCGGCATCGGGGCGGATCAGGGGAACAGCTGGATCGACGGCAGCGCCGCGTCGCAGTCGAGCAGGTCGATGCGCTTGAGGCGGATCCGCAGCGCGCCGTCGATCACCGACACCGTGTGCCGCACGACCGCCGCGTACACCTGCCTGCGCTCGCCCTGGGTCTCGACGTAGATCTCGTTGGTGCGCATCGTCCAGCGGTTGCCGGCCGGGTCGGCGGATTCGAGCTCGGGCCGCTGCAGCACGTGCAGGCAGCGCGGCCGCGGCTGCAGCGAATACGAGCGCGGGTTCGAGAACCGCTCGATCCGCAGCTGCAGCAGCAGCTTGTCCTCGTACATCAGCGAGGTGTGGTTCTCGCCGTCGGGCTGGCCGGGCTCCAGCGGCACCCAGTAGAAGGCGTCGTCGGCGTAGAGCGCGTACCAGTCGTCGAAGGCCTGGTCGTCGACGAGGCGCGCCTCGCGGTACACCAGGGCGGCGAGCTCGTCGTAGGTCGGTCCGGACGCGGCGTTCAAGCGGCGGCTCCTTCGGTCATGTAGGTCGCCCAGGCGCGGAACTGGTTGCGCATCGACACCTCGCTGGTGCCCTTGACGGTGCGGTCGCCGCCGGCGAGCTCGGCCGGGTCGAAGTCGCGGTGCAGGCTGATCCACGGGTTGCCCGACGCGGCCAGGCCCTCCTGGATCGCGCGGTAGCAGTGCAGGTCGTCGTGGCCCACGACCGACATCGGCGAGTTGATCAGCCGCGAGTACATCATCGTCCGTCGCAGCAGCGCGTCGGGCGCGCCCACCAGCCTGAAGGTCCAGGACTCGACGACCGTGCGGTCGGGCGCGATCGGGCGCGCCACGCGGATCGCCTGGATCGCGCCCTTGATCGTGAGGCTGGGGTAGTAGACGGTGTTGTGGCGGACCTCGCCGAGGATCGCGTGGGCGCGCGCCTCGCCGTAGGCGGCGACCATGGCCGCCTCGTACTCGGGGATGTGCGAGTACTTCGAGTGGATCGAGCCGTGGACGCCGGTGTAGCCGTGCCCGTTGTCGAGCACGCGCACGCCCATCCGGTCGAAGAACTCGTAGCTCGACGCGAAGGGCACGAACTGCTCGATCGCCATCGGCTTGGGGGCGTCCTCCGGCTGGCCGGCCCACAGCTTCTTCGCCGTGCCCGCCGACGACTCGTGCGCCACCATCGGGTGCATCGTGTCGTTGAGGTTCTCGACGAACATCTTCCAGTTGCAGTCGTGGTCGTAGCGCAGCACGCCGCCGGCGACCTCCAGCCGCCCCGCCGGCGAGCGGTCGACCAGGTTGTCGATCGACGTGAGCGACGCGCCGAAGTACGACTCGAAGTCCGGACCGGTGTCGGACAGCCGGCAGAACACGAAGCCGCGGTAGTTGACGACGTGGTCCAGGCGGGCGAGGCCGCCGGCGTTCTCCGAGCGCGCGAAGGCCGTGCCCTCGTAGCCCGACTTCAGCGGGATCGCGCGGATCGCGCCGTCGAGGTCGTAGGCCCAGGCGTGGTACGGGCAGCGGAAGAACTTCCCGACGTGGCCCTGCCGCTCGTTCACCAGCTTCGCGCCCTTGTGCGCGCAGCGGTTCATCACCACGCGGACCGCGCCGTCTTCGGCGCGGACCATCAGCAGCGGCCGGCCGGCGACGTCCACGGTCACGTAGTCGCCCACCGCGGGCACCTGGCTGTCGTGCCCGACGAACACCCAGGTCCTCGCCCACAGGCGTTCGCGTTCCAGCTCGAACACCTCGGCGTCGATGTAGACGTCGCGATGGACCGCGTCGTCGCGGACCAGCGCACGCAGCGCCGCGGGATCGTCGCGATAGCGGCCGACGGCCGGGCCGGCGTGTGACATGCGCGTCTCCGCTCAGCAGGCGGCCCAGCGGGCCTCGAAGGTGCAGCGCGGCGCGCCGCAGGCGACACACGCCGTCTCCACCGCCTCGCCGTCGATGCCGGTGGCGACCGTGGCCACGGCGAGCAGCATCCCGGCGATCGGCGCGCAGACCGGCACCTCCGACGGTCCGTGGCCGGCGGCGAAGGGGCTCGCGTCGACGGCGAGCCCGAGGCGGTTGCGGCCCGGCTCGAAGGTCCACGCCCCCCAGCCGAGGTCCGAGGCCGCGGCGACGGTGGCTGCGAGCAGCGCCGACGGATCCTCGCCCACCTGCCGGAAATACGCGCGGATGCTGTCGAGGCCGTGCTCGGCCACCGAGTCGGCGAACGCGGCGAAGGCCCGTGCGCGCATCTCGGGCGGCAGCCGGCGGATCAGGCCCATCAGCACGTCGGGCCGCATCATCAGGTAGCGGCGCGGGCCGTCGTGGATCGCGCCCTCGGGCAGCCAGCGCAGCCGCTCGGCGAGCGCGCCGCCGCCCCGGCCGGTCGATCCCGCGTCGCCCATCGTGCCCTCCGTGCCCGTCGCCGCCTGCGCCGATATTACTTGATGATTCATATATCGATACCTAAACTTTCGCGACGAGCCACGAGGAGGCGGGCACGATGCGGATCGCGGTGCTGGGCGGCGGACACGGCAGTTACGCCGCGGCCGCGGACCTGTCGGAACAGGGCCACGAAGTGCGCCTGTGGCGCCGCGACGCGGCCGCGCTCGAGCCGGTCGTCGCGGCCGGCTCGATCGGCCTGATCGACCACGCGGGCCGCCGACGGGTGCCGATCGCGCTCGCCACCGCCGACATCGGCCGCGCGGTGCGCGGCGCCGAGCTGCTGCTGATGCCCTCGCCGGCGATCGCGCAGGACGACATCGCCGACGCGGTCGCGCCGCACCTGGAGGACGGCCAGGTCGCGTTCCTGCCGCCCGGCACCTTCGGCAGCGTGACGATGGCGCGCCGCGTGCGCGCGGCCGGGTCGCGCGCCGACGTGCTCTGGGCCGAGACCGGCACCCTGCCCTACCTCGCGCGCAAGCGCGCCGCCGACGAGGTGGCGATCACGATCCGCGCGGTGCGGCTGCCCACCGGCGTCTATCCCGCGAAGCGCGCCGACGAGGCGATCGCCGCGATCCGCCGCGCCTATCCGTCGGTGATGCCCTGCGGCGACGCGCTGTCGGGGGCGCTGATGAACGCCGGCCCGATCATCCATCCGCCGCTGATCCTGATGAACGCGGCGCCGCTGGAGTTCAACGCGCGCTACGACATCCACCTCGAGGGCACGCAGCCCTCGGTGCGCGCGGTCACCGACGTGCTCGACGCCGAACGCGTGGCGGTCCGCGAGGCGCACGGCTGGGGTGCGCCGCACTTCCCGCTGAAGGACCACTACACGTCCGACCGCTGGATGTACGGCGACGCGCACAAGCGGCTGACCGACTCGGGCGACTGGCGCGAGCACATCGACCTGCACGCGCACCGCTACATGACCGAGGACACGGTGCTCGGGCTCGCGTTCCTCGCGTCCTGCGCGCGGCACGCCGGCGTCGAGGCGCCGGTCGCACACGGCCTGCTCGCGGTGGCCGGCGCGATCCTCGGCCGCGACCTGCGGCAGGGGCCGCGCACGCTGGAGGCGCTGGGCCTCGCGTCGCTGGGCGCGGCCGAGCTGCGCGCGCATCTGCACGACGGGACGCTGTGAGCGGCGACGCGCGCGCCCGCATCGCGGCCGCCGGCGCCGGCCGCATGGGCCGGGGCATCGCGATCGCCTTCGCCTGGGGCGGCCACGACGTCGACCTCGTCGACCTGAAGCCGCGCGACGCCACCGCCTCCGCGCGCCTCGCCGCCGACGCGCACGCCGAGATCGCGCAGAGCCTCGCGATGCTGGCCGAGCTGGGCGCGATGCCGACCGACGCGATCGACCGGCTGCTCGCGCGCATCCGCTTCGTCGCCGAGCCGGATGCGCGCGCCGCGCTCGCCGCGGCCGACGTGGTCTTCGAGGCGGTGCCGGAAACGCTCGAGGCCAAGCGCGAGGCCTTCGCGCGGCTGTCGGCCGACTGCCGCCCCGACGCGATCCTGGCCTCGACCACGTCGACGATCCTGGTCACCGACCTGGTGCCGATGGTCACGATCCCGGGGCGCCTGCTGAACGCCCACTGGCTGAACCCGGCCTACGTGATCCCGCTGGTGGAGATCAGCGTGCACGCCGGCACCGATCCGGCCGTGGTCGCGCGGCTGCGTGCGATGCTCGAGGACGTCGGCAAGGTGCCGGTGGTCTGCGGCCCCGCCCCCGGCTACATCGTGCCGCGGCTGCAGGCGCTGATCATGAACGAGGCCGCCCGCATGGTCGACGAGGGCGTGGCGACCGCCGAGGAGATCGACCGCGCGACCCGCTACGGCCTGGGCCTGCGCTTCGCGGCGATCGGCGTCGTGGAATTCATCGACTTCGGCGGCAACGACATCCTCTACCACGCGAGCCGATACCTCTCGCGCACGCTCAGCCCCGAGCGCTACACCGCCCCCGCGATCGTCGACCGCCTGATGGCCGAGGGCCGCAACGGACTGCGCGACGG
>JBAXJZ010000309.1:0-5576 GCA_037137595.1 Burkholderiales bacterium
TGCCGAAGCCCACGCCCACCGGCAGGCCGGTGGCCTCGCGGATCGGCACAAGTGCCGCCAGGACCGAGTCGACGTCGAGCGCGGCCGAGCCGGTCACACCCTTCAGCGACACGTAGTAGACGTAGCCGGCGGCGATCCGTCCGACCTGCTCGATGCGCTTCTGCGTGGACGTCGGCGCGAGCAGGAAGATCGGGTCGAGGCCGTGCGACTTCAGCAGCGGGCCGAAGCTCTCGGCCTCCTCGGGCGGCAGGTCGACGACCAGCACGCCGTCGACGCCGGCCTCGGCCGCGCGCGCGGTGAAGGCCTCCGCGCCCATCCGCTCGATGGGATTCAGGTAGCCCATCAGCACGACCGGCGTGGTGTCGTCGGTGCGACGGAACTCGCGGACCCAGGCGAGCACGTCGCCGAGTCCCACGCCGAGCGACAGCGCGTGTTCGCCGGACTTCTGGATCACCGGGCCGTCGGCCATCGGGTCGCTGAACGGCACGCCGAGCTCGATGACGTCGGCACCCGCCGCGGCCAGCGCGTGCATCATCGGCACCGCATGCTCGCGGCTCGGGTGACCGGCGGTGAAGTACGGGATCAGGGCCTTGCGGCCCGCGGCGCGCAGGCGGGCGAAGGTGGCGTCGATGCGTCGGGACATGGGGCTCGCTCTCGCTCGATCGCCGGGCTCAGGCCTTCAGGCCGTCGCGCTCGGCGACGGTCTGCATGTCCTTGTCGCCGCGGCCGGACAGGTTCACCAGGATGACCTTGTCCTTGGGCAGCGTCGGCGCGAGCTTCGCGGCGTAGGCGAGCGCATGGCTGGACTCGAGCGCCGGGATGATGCCCTCGACGCGGCAGCAGGTGTGGAAGGCGGCGAGCGTCTCGGCGTCGTCGATCGGCACGTAGGTGGCGCGTCCGCTGTCCTTGAGCCATGCGTGCTCGGGACCCACGCCGGGATAGTCGAGGCCGGCCGACACCGAGTGCGTGTCGATGATCTGGCCGTTCGAGTCCTGCAGCAGGTAGGTGCGGTTGCCGTGCAGCACGCCGGGCGTGCCCGCGGTCAGCGAGGCCGCGTGCCGGCCGCTCGCGATGCCGTCGCCGCCCGCCTCCACGCCGACGAGCTTCACGTCCTCGTGCGGGATGTAGGGATGGAAGATGCCGAGTGCGTTCGAGCCGCCGCCCACGCAGGCCACGACGTAGTCGGGCTGGCGGCCGATCTCCTCGGGCATCTGCCACAGGCATTCCTGGCCCACGACCGCGTTGAAGTCGCGGACCATCATCGGGTACGGGTGCGGTCCCGCGACGGTGCCGATGATGTAGAAGGTGTCCTCGACGTTGGTGACCCAGTCGCGCATCGCCTCGTTCAGCGCGTCCTTCAGCGTCTTGCTGCCGGACTCGACCGGCACCACCTCGGCGCCGAGCAGCTTCATCCGGTAGACGTTCTGGACCTGGCGGACGATGTCCGTCGAGCCCATGTAGACGACGCACTTCATGCCGAAGCGCGCGGCGACGGTCGCGGTGGCGACGCCGTGCTGGCCGGCGCCGGTCTCGGCGATCACGCGCGGCTTGCCCATCCGCTTGGCGAGCAGCGCCTGGCCGATGGTGTTGTTCACCTTGTGCGCGCCGGTGTGGTTCAGGTCCTCGCGCTTGAACCAGATCTGCGCGCCACCGAGCATCTCGGACCAGCGGCGGGCGTGGTAGACCGGGCTCGGACGGCCGACGAAGTGCTTCAGCTCGTGGCGGAACTCGGCGACGAACTCGGGGTCGTCCTTGTACTTCGCATACGCCAGCCGCAGCTCCTCCAGCGCGTGCATCAGCGTCTCGGAGACGAAGGTTCCGCCGTAGGGGCCGAAATGGCCGCGGGCGTCGGGCAGGTCGTAGGGTTTCATGGTTCTGGTGCGTCCGCTGCGAGCACGGCGGCGACGAATCGCTCCATCCGGGCCCTGTCCTTCGTGCGTGGGTCGTCGCCCTGGATGCCGCTGGAGACGTCGACCGCGAAGGGCCTCACCCGGCCGATCGCATCGGCCACCGAGCCCGCGTCGAGCCCGCCCGACAGCACGATCCGCGCGGGCAGCCCGGGAGGGATCCAGGACCAGTCGAACGCTCTGCCGCTGCCGCCGTAGCCGTCGCTGAACGCATCCAGCACCAGACATTCGGCGGCGCCGAACGAGCCGGCCGATGATAGCAAATCGGTTTCCGCGCGCATCCGGAAGGCTTTCCACCACGGCAGGCCCGCCGCGAGGCCGGTCTCGGCACAGCGCTCGGGGGTCTCGTCGCCGTGCAGCTGCAGCACGTCGAGTCCGACGGCGCGTGCGGTCGCGGTCACCTCGACCGGCGGCGCGTTCACGAACAGCCCCACCGCCGACACCCAGGACGGCAGCCGTCGGCGCAGCCCGGCCGCAGCCTCGGGCGTCAGCGCACGCGGGCTCTTCGGATAGAAGACGAAGCCGATCGCGTCGACACCGAGCGCGACCGCGTCGTCGACGTCGCCGGGGCGGACCAGTCCGCAGAACTTGATGCGTGTCCGTGCCGTCACGGTGCCTCCGTCGAACCCGGCGCCGCGCCGAGCGGATCCGGCCCGTACGCGGGCAGGCCGAGGGACGGATCGTAGTCGACGCCGGCCAGGTACAGCCCCGACGGCGAGAAGGTCGGCGCGCCGAGCGCACGCCGCCGCGCGGCGAGCAGCTCGCCCACCCAGCCCGGCGGCTGGCGGCCGGTGCCTACGTAGACCAGCGCGCCGACGATGTTGCGCACCATGTGATGCAGGAAGGCGTTCGCGGTCAGCCCGACCTCGACGAACCCGCCGCGCCGCGCGACCTCCAGCCGGTGCATCGTGCGCACCGGCGTGGCCGCCTGGCACTGCGACGAGCGGAACGACGAGAAGTCGTGTTCGCCGACGAGCGCGGCGGCCGCCTCGCGCATCGCATCGACGTCGAGCGGGCGGAACACCCAGCCCGCCCGGTCGCGCCACAGCGGGTGCCGCACCTCGGCGCAGTGGATCAGGTAGCGGTAGCTGCGGGTGCGCGCGTGGAAGCGCGCGTGGAAGTCGTCCGGCACCTCGCGCGCCCACTGCACGGCGACGCGCTCGGGCAGTCGCGCGTTGACGCCGCGCACCCAGGCGTTCAGGGGTCGGTCCGCGGTGGTGTCGAAGTGCACGACCTGTGCGGTGGCATGGACGCCGGCATCGGTGCGGCCGGCGCAGACGGTGTCGACCGGGTGGCCGGCGAGCGCCGCAAGCGAACGCTCGACGAGGTCCTGGATCGCATCGCCCGAGGGCTGGGTCTGCCAGCCGGGCGAGCCGGTGCCGTCGTAGGCCAGGCCGAGCGCAAGCCTCACCGCACGGGGCGGCGCGCGCGGCCCCGGCGGGCCGCGCGGCGCGCGTCGTCAGCCAATCTTGCTCAGCATGGCGCGGGCCTTCTGCTGCTGGCCGCTGTCGCCGCCCTTGATGACTTCCTGCAGCAGCTCGCGGGCGCCTTCCTTGTCGCCGATCTCCTCGTAGGCCGAGGCGAGGTCGAGCTTGGTGGCCATCTCCTGCCAGCGACCCGCGCCGCCGGACAGGGCCTCGCCCTCGTCGGCCGCGACGGTGGCAGGCTCGAGGTCCAGGCTGATCGGGGAGAGATCGAGCCCGCTGTCGGGCTGCGACGCGCCAGTCTGCGTGAGGCCTTCGAGGGCCGGCAGGTCGAGGTCGAGCGCGTCGGCCTGGCGCGAGCCGGGCTTGGCGTCGAGATCGAGCGACGGCAGGTCGAATCGCTCGTCGAGCGACGGGCCGAGGTCCGCCGGCGAGCCGGCCGAGTAGTCGGGCCCCGAGACCGTGTCGCTCACCCCGTCGTCGCCGGCGCGGTCGATCCGCGTGTCGAGGTTCAGGTCGAAGTCCAGGCTCGGGATGTCGTCGTCGGCCGTTGCCGCGGCCGGCTCCGGCGTCCGCGACACGGGCATCTCGGGGAAGTCCAGGTCCGCGCGCGCCGAGGCGGCGGCCGAGGCGCTGGCCGCGGCGACCGCGGCCGCGCCGGCGGCGATCGCGCCCGGCGAGGGCGAATCATCGGCAGCGCCGCCGCCGTACAGCGGGTTGTTCGGGTCGAGCGACAGACCCATCGTCGCGACCTTCGGCCACTCCTCGTTGCGACCGTCGGTCATGTCGTACATCTCGCGCGCCAGCGCCTCGAAGGCCCGCGCGTCCTTGCGGCCCGAGTAGATCTCGAGCAGCTTCGCGCGGATCGCCTGGCGGTCCGGCTGGCGCTTGAGCGCCTCCTTGAGGATCTCCTCGGCCTGCGCCTCGCGCCCGTAGGCGATGTAGACGTCGGCTTCGGCGATCGGGTCGACCTCGGTCGAGTGCACGTCGACCGCACCGGTGGCGGCGCCGGTGGAGAACACGCTCTGGCTGGTGTCGACGCTCTGGCCGCCGGTCGAGCCGAACAGCGAGTTGGCGGTGAAGGCGTCGGCCGCGATCAGGCTGTCCTCGAACTTCTCGACCTTGCGGCGACGGCGCATCGCGAAGAAGCCGTAGCCGGCGCCGAGCAGCGCGAGACCGCCCAGGCCGGGCAGCAGGAACGGATTCTCGAGCAGATCGTCGACCAGGCTGGTCTCGGCGGGCGCCTCGGCGACCGGGGGCTTCACGACCGGCTTGGGCGGCGCCGGCGGCGGCGGCTCGACCTTGGGCGGCTCGACCGGCTTCGGCGCCTCGGCGACCGGCGGCTCGACCGGCTTGATCGCCTCGACCTTCGGCGGCTCGACCGGCTTGGGCATCTCGGCCTTGGGCGGCTCGACGGGCTTCGGAGGCTCCACCTTGGGCGGTTCGACCTTGGGGGCCTCGGCCTTCGGCGCCGGCGGCGCGACCGTACCGGTCACCGCCTTCGACTGCGTGCGCGCCTCGTCGAGCTGCTTCTGCAGATCCGCCATCGACTTGTTCTTCAGCTCGAGGAGCTTCTGCAGGTCGTTGACGTTCTTCTCGAGGTCGGTGATCCGCGAGTTGGCTTCGCGCAGCGCGTTGCGGCGCGCGACCTCGTCCTCGCCCGCGCGGCTCGACTGCGAACCCGCTGCACCGGCCGACGCGCCGGGGGCGGCGGGCTTGGACAGCTTGAGCTGGTCGCCGCCGGCTTCGCCGGAGCGATCGGTGACCTTGCCGCCGACGCTGCCGGCCGCGGTCTGGCCCGAGCGCGGATCGTCGACCGTGCGCACCGCACCGGCGAGCTTCTGCCGGTACTGGTTGAAGTTGGTGGCCTGGAGCTTGACCTCGCGGCCGGCCTCGGCCCCGTCGATCGCGGTCATCGCGGCCGCATCGGGGATCGCGAGCTTCGACCCCTCGCGGATCAGGTTGATGTTGTCCGCGATGAAGGCCGAGCGGTTCGCGCGGTAGATCGCGATCATCGCCTGGTCGAGGCTCACGCCCTCGGGCTTGGCGGCGCGCGCGATCGCCTGCTGGTCCATGTGTTGTCATCAATGCAAATTCGCGAGGTGTGCTTTGGCGGGGATAAGCGCCATCGTTCATGCCCAGCCAACGCAGGCACTTGGAGGGAATGGCGCGCATGGGCATGGGGGTTGAAAACTACACTCCGCCGCCAAAAAGACGTTGCTGCAGCCCCGCAGATTCCAAGCCC
>JBAXJZ010000310.1:0-5564 GCA_037137595.1 Burkholderiales bacterium
ACCAGCGGCCCGCCCGAGTTGCCCGGGTTCAGCGACGCATCGGTCTGGATCACGTCATCGATCGGCCGCCCGCCCCAGCCGCTCATCGAGCGGCCGGTTGCGCTGACGATGCCGCTGGTGACGGTGTGCTCGAAGCCGAGCGGCGAGCCGATCGCGATCGCGATCTCGCCGACGCACAGCGCGCGCGAGCTGCCCATCTTCGCGAACGGCAGGCCGGTGGCCTCCAGGCGGATCACCGCGAGGTCGGTGTCGGGGTCGTCGCCCACCAGCCGCGCGTCGAACTGACGACCGTCGGGCAGGCTGACCTCGATCGCGCTCGCGCCGCCGGCGACGTGGCTGTTGGTGAGCGCGTAGCCGTCGCCGGCCACCACGAAGGCCGAGCCGGTGCCGCCGCCCGCGCGCCGGCCGCGGCGCTCGGCCGCGCGGACCGCGACGTGCGCGACCGCGGGCCGCACCGCGGCGACGGCGCGCGTCACCGCGTCGGAATAGGCGTCGAGCAGCGGCGCGTCGCCGGCGTCGTCGCCGTCCGCGCGCAGGGGGAACACGTCGTCCATCGGGCACCTCCGGAACGGCGCAGATGGGGACGCCGCGGCGGGGCGCAAGGCCCCGCGCCGATCACTCCAGGGTGATGCCGGCCTCGCGGATGATCGCGCCCCACTTGCGCGCCTCGGCGTCGATGAAGGCGGCGAACTCGGCGGGCGTGCCGCCGCCGGCGATCAGCCCCTGCCTGGCCAGGCCGTCGCGCACGGCCGGGTCCTTGAGCGCGGCGTCGACGTCGGTCGCGACCTTGCGCACCACCTCCGCCGGCGTGCCCGCGGGCGCGAAGAAGCCGTTCCACGCCAGCGCCTCGAAGCCCGGGAAGCCCTGCTCGGCGACGGTCGGCAGGTCCTTCAGCACCTCGCTGCGCTTCAGGCTCGTGGCCGCGAGCAGCTTCACCCGACCCGACTGGATCATCGGCAGCAGCGCGGGGGCGACCGACATCAGCGCCTGCGTGTCGCCCGCGGCGAGCGAGGTGGCCGCCGGCGGCGAGCCGTTGTAGGCGACGTGTGTCGCCTGGAAGCCGGCCGCGCGCCGGAACAGCTCCATCGTCAGGTGCGAGGAGCTGCCCGCGCCCACCGAGCCGTAGTTGAGCCGGTCGCCCTGCTGCTTCGCCCAGGCGACGAACTCGGGCAGCGTGTTCGCCGGCACCGACGCGGGCACCGCGAGCACGTTCGGCTGCGAGGTGGCGAGCACGATCGGCACCAGATGCTTCGCCGGGTCGTAGGGCATCCTGCGGTACATGAAGGGCCCGAACGCGATCGGCCCGTTGAAGCCGATGCCGAGCGTGTAGCCGTCGGGCGCGGCCTTCGCCACCGCGTCCATGCCGATCAGGCCGCCCGCGCCCGCGCGGTTCTCGACGACCAGCGGCTGCCCCCAGCGCGCGCGCAGCGGCTCGGCGAGAGCCCGCACGATCACGTCGAGCGAACTGCCCGGCGGAGCCGGGACGACCACCCGCACGGGCTTGTCGGGCCAGGCCCAGGCGGGCGCTGCCGCGACCGCGAGCATCAGGGGGACCACACACTTCGCGGACAGGGCCGCGAGGATCTTCGGAATCCGCATCGGGGGCGCTCCTCGGCATCGGCGCGGGTTCGCCGCCCGCGCGGGAGCGCCATGGTAGCCGCTCCCCTCGGGTCGCCGCGGCGAGCCCGCGCACCCCTCGACACGCGGCGCCCCGCGCGGGCCGTCCGGCCCTGCCCCGCGCAGCGCGCAACCGCCCGGCTTTCGTGGCACAGTCCGGCCGTTCCGGACAGATCGGAAGGGGAGGACGATGGAGCGGAGGTTCGATCGGTGCCGGGCCGCACTCATGGCGCTCGTGCTCGCGACGGCCGGTCTCGCCGCCGTCGATCCTGCCCGGGCGTCCGAACCCGCCGCGACCGCCTCCCCGGCCAGGCCGCCCGCCGCGGGCGCATCGACGCCCTCGCCCGCCGCCCCGCTCGCGAGCCCTCCCGCGACGCCGTCCGACGCCGAGACCGCGACCGCGCCGCTCGCCCCGCCCGAGGCCGTCGTCACCGTCTTCAACCGGCCGATCGCCACGCTGCGCGCGCCGCTGTTCGGCAGCCCGCCGGCCGACCGCGCCCGCCGCGCCCGGGCGGCGATCGACGACACGCTGGCCCTCGGCGGCCCCGGCGAGGTGACGACCGAGACGGTGGCGCAGGGCGTGATCGTGAAGGTCGACGGCCGGTTCGCCTTCGTCGTGCAGGCCGCGGACGCGGATCGCGTCCGCGGCGAGTCGCACGAGGCCGCCGCCGGCGCCGCCGTGGCGCGCCTGCGCGACGCCATCGCCGCCACCCGCGAGTCCCGCGACGTTTCGTCGCTGCTGCGCGGCGTGCTCGCCTCGCTCGCGGCCACCGCCGTGGCGCTCGCGCTCGCGCTCGGCTCGCGCGCCCTGTTCCGGGCGCTCGGTCGCCGCCTGATCCGCGCGGCCGACACCGGCGCCGGTCGGCTGCGCGTGGGCGCGACCGAGGTGGTGAGCCGCGACCGCGTGCTCGACGCGGTGCGCCGCGTGCTCGTCGGCCTGCGCTGGGCGCTGATGCTCGCCATCGCCTACGAATGGCTGGGCTTCGTGCTCGAACGCTTCGCCTACACCCGCCCGTGGGGTGAGCAGCTCAACCGCTTCCTGCTCGGCGTGCTGGGCACGCTCGGCGGCGGCATGCTCGCCGCGCTGCCCGAACTCGCGGTGGCGGTGGCGATCTTCGTGCTGGCGGCGATGGTGTCGCGGATGCTGTCCGCGTTCCTCGACCGCGCCGCGCGAACGCCCGGGACGCTGCACTGGCTCGACACCGACACCGTCGGACCCGCGAAGCGCCTGAGCGTCGCGGGCATCTGGCTGTTCGCCCTGGCGATGGCCTATCCCTACCTGCCCGGCTCGGGCACCGAGGCGTTCAAGGGCCTGTCGGTGCTCGTGGGCCTCATGGTGTCGCTGGGCGGCTCCAGCCTGGTCGGCCAGGCCGCGAGCGGACTCGTGCTGATGTACACCCGCACGCTGCGCGTGGGCGAATACGTGCACATCGACGGCCACGAGGGAACCATCGTCGAGCTCGGCACCTTCACCACGCGCATCCGCACCGGCCGCGGCGAGGAGCTCACGCTGCCCAACGCGATGGTGATGGGCACCGTGACCCGCAACTATTCGCGCACCGTCCGGGGCCGCGGCTTCGTGCTCGACACCGAGGTGACCATCGGCTACGACACGCCGTGGCGGCAGGTGCACGCGATGCTCGTCGAGGCCGCCGCGCGGACCCCCGGCGTGCTCGCCGAGCCGCCGCCCCGCGTGTTCCAGACCGCCCTGTCGGACTTCTATCCGCAGTACCGGCTCGTCTGCCAGGCGGTGCCGGCCGAGCCGCGCCCGCGCGCCGAGGTGCTGAGCGCGCTGCACGCGAACATCCAGGACGTCTTCAACGAGAACGGCGTGCAGATCATGTCGCCGCACTATCTCGGCGATCCGGACTCGGTGAAGGTGGTGCCGCCCTCGGGCTGGTCGCCGTCGCTGGCGCCGCGGGCCTCGGGCCGCCGCGACGACACGCCGCCCCCCTGAGCGCCCCGACCGCCGGGCGACGACGCGTCAGCCGCCGTCCGGGACCGCCGCGATCCGCCGGAGCGCGAGCACGAAGGCGCCGGCCTGCCGATCGCCCACCAGCAGTCCGACCTGCCTCACCTTCGCCGGATCGAGCGGCGGCGCGCCGGGGACCGACCGGCCCCGCAGCCGCGCCTCGAAGGCCCCGAGCGGCAGCTCCACCGTCGCCCAGCGCCCGGCCGGCGGCTCGAACTCGGCCTGGAACGACGACGCGTCGAACGCGTCGACCGTGAAGAGCGACAGCCGATAGCGTCGCCCGTCGCCGCGCACCTCCAGCCGCCAGGCCCGCGTGTCCGGCGCGCCCAGCGCCAGCGCGGCCGCCCTCACCGACGCGAAGCCGCCGCCCCGGTCGAGCGACACCGTGCCCTCGAAGCACGCGTGCCCCGCCGGATCGAAGCGCATCCGGCTGAGCGAGACGCCCCCCATCACCCGGTCGTCGATCGCCGCCCAGCCGGCGACCGACTCCGGCCGATCGAACACCACTTCGGTGAGCCCCGACATCGCTTGCCTCCAGCCGCCGACCCCGCGGCACGCTCGGCGATCCCGGCGGCGACCTCGGTGTCCGACGACAATGACACCATCGTCCGTCGCCCCCATCGTATCGGAGCCCGGACACACGAGTCCCTCGGACCGACGGCGCCTGCGTCGCCGGCCGCGCCTCCCGATCGAGACCCCGTTGAAGCGAACGCTGTTCGTCGTGCTGCTGGCCCTCGTCGTCGCCGCGGGGGCCTGGCTGTGGACACCCGACCGGCCGCGGGCCGAGCTCGAGGCGAAGTGGCTGGCATCGCCGTCGGACCTCGTCGAACTCGCCGGCACCCGCGTGCACGTCCGCGACGAGGGCCCGCGCGACGCGCCGACGATCGTGATGGTCCACGGCTTCGGCTCCAGCCTGCAGACCTGGGACGCCTGGGCGGCGGCGCTGCGCGACCGCTGGCGCGTGCTGCGCCTGGACCTGCCCGGCCACGGCCTGAGCGGGCCCGACGCCACCGGCGACTACGGCGACGCCCGCAGCCACGCGATCCTCGACGCGCTGCTGGACGCGCGCGGCCTGCGGCGCGTCGTGCTGGTCGGCCATTCGATCGGCGGACGGATCGCCTGGAGCTACGCCGCCGCGCGCCCCGCCCGCGTCGAGCGCCTCGTGCTGGTCGCCCCCGACGGCTTCGCGAGCCCCGGCTTCGAGTACGGCCGCGCGCCCGACGTGCCCGCCGTGCTCGGCGCGATGCGCTGGGCGCTGCCGCGCGCCGCGCTGAAGGCGAACCTCGAGCCGGCCTTCGCCGATCCGACGCGCCTCACCGACGCGCTCGTCGACCGCTACCACGAGCTGCTGCTCGTGCCCGGCAACCGCGACGCGATGCTCGCCCGGATGCGCCAGACCGTGCTGCAGGACCCCGTGCCCCGGCTGGCGTCGATCGAGGCGCCGGTGCTGCTCGTCTGGGGCGACCGCGACGCGATGATCCCCGTGGCCAACGCCGACGACTACCGCAAGGCGATCCGCCACGCGGACCTCGCGACCCTGCCCGGCGTCGGTCACGTGCCGCAGGAGGAGTCGCCGGGCGCGTCCGCCCGAGTCGTCTCCGACTGGCTCGCCCGACGCGGCTGAACGCGGCGCCCGCGACCGGCCACCCGGGCGGGCGAGCGGCTCCGGAATCCGTGCAGCGACAAGCGGTCGCGCCGCCGCGCGATTCCGCCGATTGGAATCCGGTGCCCCCATCGTGACGGTCGCATCGGTCCCCGTGCGACCCCGTTCGCGGGACGATGGAGGCCATCCATACGTCGGTCGTGCGGCGAGCCTCGTCGCCGATCCGAACGCACCTCGCGTCGCTCCACACCTCGTGCCACCGTGAACCGGCTACTCACCGCCGTCACGTCCCGCAAGCGCCTGCCGGCGATCGCCGTGCTGGGGGTGCTGGTCTCCTGCGCGCTTGCCGCCGCGGCGGCCGGCGAACCGTGG
>JBAXJZ010000311.1:0-5532 GCA_037137595.1 Burkholderiales bacterium
CGCGTCGCACCAGCTCGCGATCGCGCTCGGCAAGGAGGGCGAGCCGGTGCCCGGCCTCGCCCGCCGTTTCCCGCACGTGCTCAACCGCATCTCCGCGCTCTGGGGCGACCTGCCCGCGGCCGCCGAACTGATCGACGACCTGCTGGTCGACCGACGCGGCGGCCGACGCGGCTTCCCCGCGGACGTGCTGGCGGAGCTGCTGACCATCCGCAGGATCGTGATGAAGCGGATGGTGCGCGGCGCCAAGGCCGGCTGACACACCGGTCTGCACCGCCCGCCCGCGCGCCCGCGCGAGGCCGTCCGCACCGCGCGGACACCCCCCGAGTCTGACGACATTCCGACGCATGGCAACGACGCCGTGAAATCGGGCGGATGCACGCCCGATATTCCAGAAACCGGTTTTCGGAACGATGTGAGAAAAATGTGACTTGACCTCCCGCAACGGACTTATCGTCCGACGACTCCGGAGCCCTCGTCATGCAGTCCAAGCGCCCGCTCAGCCTGATCGCCCGCCTCTACGCATTCAGCGCGTTCCTGATCGCGGGGATGTGCGCCGCCGCCGCCACCGTCTGGTTCATGGCGGACAGCGTCTCCCACCAGCTCGAGTGGGTGGGCGAGAACCGCCTGCCGCAGCTGCGCCGCACCAGCGACATCGAGCTCAACATCACCCGCGCGTCGCTGAGCCTGCGGCACGCGATGCTGGCCCGCACCGACGCCGAGCGTGAGGAGGCGCTCAAGTTCGTGCTCGACCGCGCCGCGCTGATCCAGAAGACCACCGACGAGCTCGGCCGGGCGATGGTGACGCCGGCCGGCAAGGAAGCCTACGCGCGGATGGCGCCGCACCTGAAGACCTTTCTCGAACTCGCCGGCAGGAACATCGCGCTGATCCGCGCCGGCGACATGAAGGCCGCCTTCGCGCAGCTCTCCGACGAGCTGGTGCCGGCCCGCAACGAGATCCTCAAGCACACCGCCGCCGAGAAGGAGCGTCAGAGCGGACTCATCGGCAAGGCCTTCACCGAGAGCACCTCGAGCACGATGCACGTGCGCAACGTCGTCACCGGCGCGGTCGTCGCGCTCGCCGTCGTGTTCATCGGATTCGCCTGGTACGTGACCCGCATCGTCAGGTCGATCGGCGGCGATCCGGACGAGCTGATGGAGATCGCGCGCACCGTCGCGGCCGGCGACCTCAGCCCGCGCGAGCGGGCCGCGCCGGTCGAGCCGGGCAGCGTCATCGGCGCGCTGGAGCAGATGCGGGGCGGCCTCGTGCAGACCGTGCGCGCGGTGCAGGACGGCGCCCGCCGCGTCGCGGCCGCCAGCGACGAGATCGCGCAGGGCAACGCCGACCTCTCCTCGCGCACCGAGGAGCAGGCGAGCGCGCTGGAGAACACCGCCTCGTCGATGGAGGAGCTCGGCCGCACCGTCGAGCGCAACGCCGACGGCGCGCGTCAGGCCAACGCACTCGCCTCGAAGTCGGCGGAGATCGCCGCGCAGGGCGGGGAGACGGTGCAGGAGGTGGTCGACACGATGCGCGCCATCAACGACGACTCGCGCCGCATCGCGGAGATCTCCTCGGTGATCGACAGCATCGCGTTCCAGACCAACATCCTCGCGCTGAACGCCGCCGTCGAGGCGGCGCGCGCCGGCGAGCAGGGCCGCGGCTTCGCGGTCGTGGCCAGCGAGGTCAGGACCCTCGCGCAGCGCAGTGCCGACGCGGCCCGCGAGATCAAGGGGCTGGTCTCGGCGAGCGTGGACCGCGTGGGCCGTGGCACCGAGCTCGCCGACAAGGCCGGCACGACGATGCAGCAGGTGGTCGAGTCGATCCGCGGGGTGGCGACGACCATCGCCGAGATCGCCACCGCGAGCGCCGAGCAGAGCGCGGGCGTGCAGCAGGTGGGCCACGCGGTCGCGCAGATGGACCGCAGCACGCAGCAGAACGCGGCCCTCGTCGAGCAGAGCGCCGCGGCCGCGGAAGGGCTGCGCCGCGACTCGGAGGAGCTGGTGTCCACGGTCGCGCGTTTCAGGCTCGCCTGAGCGCACGCGGCGGGCGTCGCCGGCCGCGCGACTCAGCGCTTCGCGGCGGGTGGCCTCGGGGCCGGCTCGGCCTCGAGGGCCTCGGCCGGATAGCGCTCCAGGAACGAGGCGGTGTCGGCCACCGGCGCATCCAGCCAGCGGTCGTAGTCCGCCTCGTCGAGCACCGCGACCATCCGCTTCTCGTCCTCGGGCTTGTGGAAGCGCTGCATCAGCGGATGCCCGTCGGCATTGACCGTCAGCATCGTGAACGACAGCAGCTCGCGGCCGTCGGGCCCGCGCCAGAAGCCCCAGAGGCCCGCGATGCCCATCGGTGCGCCGTCGACCCGCCGGATCTTCCAGCGCACCGCGCGCCCGGTCTCCCAGTTCGGCTCGTAGATCGCCTCCGCCGGCACGATGCAGCGCCGACCGTGGCGCCACGCGTCGCGGAAGCTCGGCTTCTCGGCCGCGGTCTCGGAGCGCGCGTTGTAGGTCCGCCGCCCGATCGTCAGGTCCTTCGACCAGTGCGGCACGAGGCCGAACAGCCCGACCGCCCCCTCCCGCGCGTGCTCGACGGCCTCGCGCGGCCGGCGCACGAAGGGGGCGGCGTAGCCCGGCCAGGTCTCCTCGGGCACGGCGTCGCCGCGGACCACCGCGAAGAAGAGCTTCAGCCGCTCGAGGTCGGTGACGGGGACGTAGTTCGCGCACATGGCGGGGCTCGCGGGCCGGGGCGGACGGATGACGCGTCGAGCGTACCCGAGGCCGCGCCGTCACGCGCCGTCACGATGCCGTGTTAGTTTCGCGGCCTGCGAGCGCCTCACCCGAACCCCCGTCGGAGCCCCCCGCATGAAGCGCAGGTCCTTTCTCGTCGCCGCCACGGTCGCCGGCGGCGCCTTCCTCGTCGGCTGCGCGCCGGCGGCCCGGCAGCGGCTGCGCGACGGCACGCTGCGCCTGGCCAACGGCGAGATCGCCCTGAACGGCTGGGTGAAGGTCGCCCCGGACGGCACGGTCACCGCGCTGATGGGCCGCTCGGAGATGGGTCAGGGCGTGCACACCGCGCTGATGATGCTGGTCTGCGAGGAGCTGGACTGTGCGTGGTCGCAGATGCGCGCGGCGCAGGCGCCCGTCGACCGGCTCTACGGCAACGTGGTGGGGCTTGCCGACGGCACGCCCTTCCGCGCGCACGACGAGGGCACGCTGGCCCGCGCCTACCGCTGGGGCCTGACCGCGATGATGCGCGAGGTCGGCTTCAACATGACCGGCGGCTCGGCGAGCGTGCGCGACCTGTGGATCCCGATGCGAGAGGCCGCCGCGGTCACGCGCGCCACGCTGGTGGCGGCGGTCGCGAAGGCCTGGTCGGTGCCCGTCGCCGACGTGAAGCTCGCGGAGGGCAGCTTCACCGGCCCCGGCGGCAAGACGATGGGCTTCGGCGACGCGGTGAAGGCGCTCGGCCCGAACCCCGAGCCCGCCGCCGGCGCCACGCTCAAGGATCCGTCGACGTTCCGGCTGATCGGCCGCTCGATGAAGCGCGACGACGCGCTCGCCAAGACCACCGGCACCGCCACCTTCGGCATCGACGTGCGCCGGCCCGACATGCTGTTCGCGGCCGTGCGGATGTCGCCGGTCCCGGGCGGGAAGGTGAAGACCTTCGACGGCGCGAAGGCGAAGGCCCTGCCCGGCGTGGCCGGCGTGGTCCCGTTCGAGCCGCCCAAGGGCGCGAGCGGCGGCGTCGCGGTGGTGGCCGACCGGTGGTGGCGCGCCAAGGCCGCCCTCGACGCGGTCGAGGCGAGCTTCGACGACGGCCCGCTTGCGGGCGCCTCGAGCGAGGCGCTGATCGCCGGGCTCTCCAGGACCCTCGACACCGACACCGGCTTCGCGCTCTGGAAGGACGGCGACGCCGACGCCGCGATCGCGGGCGCCGCGAAGCGCGTCGAGGCCGAATACCGCGCGCCCTGGCTCGCGCACGCAACGATGGAGCCGATGAACTGCACGGTCGAGTACCGCGGCGATTCGGCCACCGTCTGGGCGCCGACCCAGGTGCCCGGCTTCGCGCGGCACGCGGCCGCCGAGGCCCTCGGCCTCGCCGACGAGGCGGTGGAGCTGGTGGTGACCTACCTCGGCGGCGGCTTCGGCCGCCGGCTGGAGACCGACTTCGTCGTGGTCGCCGCGCAGGTCGCGAAGGCGTTCAAGGGCCGCGCGGTCCAGGTCCTCTGGAGCCGCGAGGAGGACATGCGGCACGACTTCTACCGCCCGGCCTGCGTCGCGCGCTACGCCGCGGGCCTCGACGCCTCCGGGAAGATCGCCGGCTGGCGCGCGGTCTCGGCGGGCCAGGGCCCGACGGCGGCCTACCTGCCGCGCAACACCTTCATCCCCAACGCCGGCCTCGACAAGACAGCGCTCGAAGGCGCCTACGACGCGGCTTACCGCTTCCCCGCGGTGCGTGTCGCGCACGTCGCGGTCGACCTGCCGGTGCCGGTCGGCTACTGGCGATCGGTGGGCCACTCGCACCAGGCGTTCTTCAAGGAGAGCTTCCTCGACGAATGTGCGCACGCGGCCGGCGCCGATCCGCTCGCCTACCGCCTCGCGCTGCTCGAGGGCCGTCCGCGCCAGCGCGCGGTGCTCGAGCTCGCCGCCTCGAAGGCCGGCTGGGGCACGCCGGTGCCCGCCGCGCCCGACGGCGCGAAGGCGGCGCGCGGCCTCGCGCTGCACGAGTCCTTCGGCGCGACGGTGGCGCAGGTGGCCGAGGTCTCGGTGGCGGCCGACGGCACGATCCGCGTCCACCGCGTGACCTGCGCGATCGACTGCGGGGTGCCGGTCAATCCCGACGGCATCGCGCAGCAGCTCGAGGGCAGCGTGGTGTTCGGGCTGTCGGCCGCGCTGAACGGCCGCGTCGACATCGAGCAGGGCCGGCCCAAGCCGGGCAACTTCCACGAGTACGCGCCGCTGCGGCTGCCGGAGTGCCCGGAGATCGCGGTCCACGTCGTGCCCAGCACCGCGCCGCCCGAGGGCGTGGGCGAGCCGGCCGTGCCGCCGGTGGCACCCGCCGTCGCCAACGCGGTGTTCGCGCTGACCGGCAAGCGGCTGCGCGCGCTGCCCCTGTCGCTCGCGGCCTGACGCGCCCCCCGGAGCCCCGCATGACCACTTCGCTGAAGCTCAACGGCCGCGACGTCCAGACCGCCGCGGCCCCCGACACCCCGCTGCTCTGGGTGCTGCGCGACGACCTCGGCCTCGTCGGCACCAAGTTCGGCTGCGGCATGGCGCTGTGCGGCGCCTGCACCATCCACGTCGACGGCCAGGCGGCGCGCTCGTGCCAGACGCCGCTGTCGGCGGCGGCCGGCCGCGAGGTCACCACCATCGAGGGCGCGACCGACGCGGTCGCCAAGGCCGTGATCGCCGCCTGGGTCGAGCACGGCGTCGCGCAGTGCGGCTACTGCCAGCCGGGTCAGGTGATGTCCGCCACCGCGCTGCTGCGCGCGAACCCGCGGCCCGCCGACGCGGACATCGACGCGGCGATGGCCGGCAACG
>JBAXJZ010000312.1:0-5522 GCA_037137595.1 Burkholderiales bacterium
CCGAGCAGCAGCGCGGTGACCGGCGTGCCGGGGATGCCGAGCGACAGCACCGGCACCATGCTGCCGCCCACCGCCGCGTTGTTGGCCGACTCCGGGCCGGCGACGCCCTCGATCGCGCCGCGCCCGAAGCGCTCGGGCGTGCGGGACAGGCGCTGCTCGACCGCGTAGGACATGAACGCCGCGGTGATCGGCCCGCCGCCGGGCACCAGGCCGAGCACGAACCCCAGGCCGCTGCCGCGTGCGATCGGGCCGGCCGAGCGGCGCCAGTCGTCGCGGGTCGGGAAGAGGTTGCGGATCCGCTCGGTGACGAGCGTGCCCGAGACGGTCCGCTCGACGTTCGAGAGGATCTCGGAGACGCCGTACAGGCCGATGACCAGCGCGAGGATCTCGACGCCGCCGGTGAGATCGATCGAGCCGAAGGTGTAGCGCTCGCGGCCGTTGACCACGTCGATGCCGACGCAGGCGAGCAGCACGCCGAGCGCGATCATCACCAGGCCCTTCAGCGTCGAGCCGGCGATCATGTAGAGCGTGCAGACGAGCCCGAGCACCATCAGCGCGAAGTTCTCCGGCGGGCCGAAGCTCAGCGCGACCTTGCCGAGGGCCGGCGCGAAGAAGGTCAGCGCCACCACGCTCAGCGTGCCCGCGATGAACGAGCCGAACGCGGCGACGCCCAGCGCCGCGCCCGCGCGGCCCTGCATCGCCATCTGGTAGCCGTCGCGGCAGGTCACCACCGAGGCCGCCTCGCCCGGCATGTTCAGCAGGATCGACGTGGTCGAGCCGCCGTACATCGCGCCGTAGAAGATCGCCGCGAGCATCAGCATCCCGGCGATCGGCGGCAGCGTGAAGGTGACCGGCAGCAGCAGCGCGAGGGCCGCGAGCGGACCGATGCCGGGCAGCACGCCGATCAGCGTGCCGATCACGCTGCCGAGCAGGCAGAACATCAGCATCTGCGGCTGGAGGATCACCTGGAAGCCGTGCAGCAGGCCGGCGACGGCGTCCATGTCAGAACCCCCAGGGGCCGCGCGGCAGCGGCATGCCGAGCAGGCGACCGAAGACCAGCACCACGGCGCCGACCGAGCCCGCCGACAGCAGGACCGCCTGCGGCCAGCCGGTCCGCTCGACCGCGCGCATCAGGATCAGCATCGTGACGAGGCCGCTCGCGACGAAGCCCGCGCGCGGCAGCGCGATCGCGATCGTCGCCAGGCCGAGGACGACCCCGCCCAGCCGCAGCCAGCCGGTCCGGTCGGGCCAGTCGACGCCGGTCGCGCGCTGCGCCGGCGAGAGCATCAGCGCGACGCCGCCGACGAGCACCGCGACGCTCGCGATGAACGGGAAGAGGCCGCTGTCGGGTCCGCCGGGGCCGGTGAGCTTCAGGTCCCAGGCCATCCGCGCGCCGACCGCGCCGACCAGCACCCAGGTCGCGTTGACGGCGCGCTCGATCACGTCCGGGCTCCGCGCGGCCCGCGCACGAGGTTCAGCAGGGGACGACCGTCGCGCAGGCGTCGGACGTTGTCGGCGATGACCCGCCAGCGCCGCGCGGGGAGCGCGTCGGTCCACGCGGACGAATGGGCCGTCGCCACGACGTTCGGCAGGTCCGCGATCGGCAGCGCGGACGGGGCGACACGGTCGTCGGCGCCGGCGGGGTACGCGTACCAGACGTCCAGCACCGCGCCCGCGATCCGCCCGCCGACGAGCGCGGCGTGCAGCGCCGCCTCCTGCACGATCTCGGCGCGTGCGACGTTGACCAGCACCGCGTCGCGGCGCATCGCCGCGAACTCGGCGTCGCCGAACCGGCCGCGGGTGGTGTCGTCGAGCGGCGCGCACAGCACGACGAAGTCGGACGCGGCGAGCAGCGCCGGCAGGTCGTCCGCGGGGACGCGCAGGTCCACCGGCGCGTCGGCGCCGGCGAGCGACGGGCGGTCGAGCGTCGCGACGCGCATGCCGAAAGCCCGTGCGCGCACGGCGATCGCCCGCCCGATGCGGCCGAACCCGAAGAGGCCGACGGTCCGGCCCGCCAGCTCGCCGTGGGGCAGGCGCGAGCGGTGCGCGTCGGACCAGCCGGCCGAGGCGAAGCGCATCCGGTCGGGCCGCAGCGCATGCTGCAGCATCGCCCAGAGGACGTATTCGGCGATCGGTCCCTCGTGCTCGTACACGTTGCAGACCGCGGTGGCGGGATCGAGCGCGTCGAGGTCCACGCCGTCGAGCCCGGCGCCGGGCAGGTGCAGCAGCGCGAACCGGGGCATGCGGCCCGCGGGGCGGACGAAGCGCAATGAGACGACGACGTCGCCGGGACCGACGTCGCCGTCGAAGTCGGCCGACTGTCCGGCCTCGCGCGGCAGCGCGATCACCTCGGTGCCGTCGTCGAGCAGCGCCCGAAGCCGGTCCGCCTGGCGGGCGGCATCACCGACCAGCAGCACCTTCACCGGCGCCTCCGCGCGCGCCGCAGCGGCGTGCGTCCCATCCCGTCTCCCCCGTCGGCCGCCCGGTGTCCCGGACGGTCTTGCATCGTCGATCGTGCATTGTGCACAATCCAAGGCGGATGGCAACGACGCCGCCGTCGTCCGGGTCGCGGTCGGCTGCTACAGTGGCCGGGATACGGAACAGGCGTGCCTTCCGGGGAGGGGCATGGGATCGAACGACTGGCGCGGCGCGCGGCCCGAGGGCACCGCCGTCGAGCGCACCACGATCGCGGAAAAGGTCTACGAGGACATCAAGGAGCGGATCCTCGACCAGACGCTCAAGCCGGGCGAGCGGCTGACCATCGAGTCGCTGTCGCGGCTGCTGGCCACCAGTTCGTCGCCGATCCGCGAGGCGCTCGCCCGCCTCGAGAGCGAGAAGCTGGTCGTGTCCCGCTTCTATGCCGGCTACTCGGTCGCGCCGTCGCCCGATCCCGCGTTCCTGGACGGGCTGCTCGACTTCCGCGCGCTCGTCGAGGGGCACTGCGCGCGCATCGGCGCGCCGCGCCGCGATCCCGCGGTGCTGGAGGCGATGGAGTCGGCCTTCGCGCAGATGTCGAAGACCAAGCGGATCGGCAACCGCTACCGCGAATACCGTCGCTTCGTGCAGGAAGACGCCCGGTTCCACGGCGCGATCGTCGCGAGCGCGGGCAACCCGGCCACGCTCCAGGTCTACGGGAACCTGCACGCCGTGCTGCTGCAGTCGCGCCTGTACGTGTCCCGCAAGACGGCCGACGGCGAACGCGCCGGGCAGGTGATGGCCGAGCACTCGGCCATCCTCGAGGCCTTCCGCAGGGGCGACGGCGAGGCGGCCGAGCGGGCGATCCGCGATCACCTCGAGGGCGGGCGGCGACGGTTGCTGAAGCCTGCCGCCGGGAGCGCTCCCGACGCGGCCGAGGCGGCCTCGGCACGCGGTCGCGGTCGCACCGCCTGAGCCCGCGACGCTCCGGGACGACGCGCCTCGGCCGCGAGGCGTAGCCCGTCGGTCGGCCGGGACGCCGACCGCCTTCGCGTACCATCGCTCCGGTGAACGCACCGACCTTCCCGCCCGCCGCCGACCCCGCCGCCGCCGCGCTCGAGGTGCTCCGGCGCGTCTGGGGCTACCCCGCGTTCCGCGGCCCGCAGCAGGCCATCGTCGAGCATCTCTCGGCCGGGCACGACGCGCTCGTGCTGATGCCCACCGGCGCGGGCAAGTCGCTGTGCTACCAGGTGCCCTCGCTGGTCCGCGCGGGCACCGGCGTCGTCGTCTCGCCGCTCATCGCGCTGATGCAGGACCAGGTCGACGCGCTGCGCGAGAACGGCGTGCGCGCCGAGTACCTCAACTCCACGCTGTCGCTCGACGAGGTGCGCCGCGTCGAGCGCGCGATGCGCGCCGGCGAGATCGACCTGCTCTACGTCGCGCCCGAGCGGCTGCTGACCGACCGCTGCCTGGAGCTGCTCGAGCAGAGCCGCATCGCGCTCTTCGCGATCGACGAGGCCCACTGCGTCTCGCAGTGGGGGCACGACTTCCGGCCGGAGTACCTCGGGCTGTCGGTGCTGCACGAGCGTTTCCCCGAGGTGCCCCGGGTCGCGCTCACCGCCACCGCCGATCCGCAGACCCGCCGCGAGATCCGCGAGCGGCTCGCCCTCGAGGACGCCCGCGAGTTCCTGTCCTCGTTCGACCGACCGAACATCCGCTACACCATCGTCGAGAAGGACGAACCGCGCCGCCAGCTGCTCGCGCTGCTCGGCGGCGAGCTGCGCGGCCAGGCCGGCATCGTCTACTGCGCCACGCGCAAGCGCGTCGAGGAGACCGCGGCCGCGCTGTGCACGCACGGCTTCGACGCGATGCCCTACCACGCGGGCCTGCCCGCCGAGACCCGCGCGGCCAACCAGTCGCGCTTCCTGCGCGAGGATGGCGTGGTGATGGTCGCCACCATCGCCTTCGGCATGGGCATCGACAAGCCCGACGTCCGCTTCGTCGTCCACCTCGACATGCCCAAGTCGGTCGAGGGCTACTACCAGGAGACCGGCCGCGCCGGCCGGGACGGGCTGCCCGCGCAGGCCTGGATGGCCTACGGCCTGCAGGACGTGGTCAACAACCGGCGGCTGATCGACGAGTCCGAGGCCGGCGAGGAGCACAAGCGTGTCTCGCGCGGCAAGCTCGACGCGATGGTCGCGCTCGCCGAGGCCGACAGCTGCCGGCGCGCGATCCTGCTGCGCTACTTCGGCGAGGCGAGCGGACCCTGCGGCAACTGCGACAACTGCCTGCACCCGCCCGAGCGCTGGGACGCCACCGAGGCCGCCCGCAAGCTGCTGTCGTGCATCTACCGGATCCGGCAGGCCACCGGCTACGGCTTCGGCGCGCACTACGTGATCGACGTGCTGCGCGGCGAGCGCCAGGAGAAGATCCTCGAGCGCGGGCACGACCGGCTCTCCACCTTCGGCATCGGCGCCGACACGGACGCGCGCACCTGGCACGCGGTGCTGCGCCAGATGGTCGCGCGCGGGCTGGTCGAGGTCGCGCACGAGCGCTACGGCGCGCTCGAGCTCACCGAGTCCGCGGTGCCGGTCCTCAAGGGCCAGCAGCCGGTGATGCTCGCCAAGGCGAGCCTGGCGCGTGCCGAGCGGCAGAAGGGCGGCCGCACGCGCACGCGCGGCGCGGCCGCCGACACGACCGCCACCGCGATCGGCCTCGACGGCGACGCGGCCGAGCGCTTCGCGCGGCTGCGCGCGTGGCGGCTGGCCACCGCGAAGGAGCACGGCGTGCCCTCGTACGTGATCTTCCACGACGCGCACCTCGCCGAGATCGCGCGCCGCGACCCGCAGGACCTCGACGACCTGCGCGGCGTGCCCGGCGTGGGCGCGACCAAGCTCGAGCGCTACGGCGAGGCGGTGATCGAGGCGCTGCGGGGCGACTGACCGGGATGTCCCCGACGGTCCCGGCCGCGGCGCGCGGCCTCGTCCCCGCCGTCGTCGTGCTGGTCGCGCTGGCGGCCGGCTGCGCGGCCGGTCCGGCCGATCCCGACGCCCCCGCCGGCGCGAGCCCGGTCGCGGGTGTGTCGGCCCCGGCCAAGGCCACGCCGC
>JBAXJZ010000313.1:0-5506 GCA_037137595.1 Burkholderiales bacterium
CACCGACAGGTGGCGCAGCACGGTGATCCCGGGGGTGTCGGTGGGCACGACGATCATCGACTGCTGCTCGTGGCGGCCGGCGTCGGGATTGGTCTTGCCCATCACGATCAGCACCTTGCAGCGCGGATCGCCGAGACCCGAGCTCCACCACTTGCGGCCGTTGAGCACGTAGTGGTCGCCGTCCGAGCGGATCTGCAGCTGGATGTTCGTCGCGTCGGACGAGGCCACCGCCGGCTCGGTCATCAGGAAGGCCGAGCGGATCTCGCCGCGCAGCAGCGGGTCCAGCCACTGGCGCTTGATGTCCTCGGTCGCGTAGCGCTCGAGGGTCTCCATGTTGCCGGTGTCGGGCGCCGAGCAGTTGAACACCTCGGAGGCCCAGTGGACGCGGCCCATGATCTCGCACAGCGTCGCGTATTCGAGGTTGGTCAGGCCCTCGGGCACCCGCTTCGAGAACGGCAGGAACAGGTTCCACAGCCCGGCGGCGCGGGCCTTCGGCTTCAGGTCCTCGATGACCTTCGTCGGCACCCAGGGGTTCCCGTTCCTGCGGTTGGTGTCCACCTCGTGGTGGTACGCCTCCTCGTTCGGGTAGATGTGCTCGTCCATGAAGGCCTGCAGGCGGGCCTGCAGTTCCTTGACCTTCGGCGAATAGTCGAAATCCATCGTCTTCTCCTCCTGAAATCGGTTCGGTGGATCGGTGGGTCTCAGCGGACCTTCTGCGCGAAGGCCCAGGCCATCTCGGCGAGCGGCCGCACCCGCTTGCCCTGCTCGAGCGCCTGCGGGCTCGACGCGGTGCCGTCCAGCGCCCGCTTGACGATGCCCTGCAGGATGCCGGCGAGCCGGAAGCAGTTGTAGGCCAGGTAGAAGTCCCAGTTCCCGATGTCGGTGCGGCCGGTGCGCTCGCAGTAGCGGCGGATGTAGGCCTGCTCGTCGGGGATGCCGAGCGCGGCGAGGTCGAGCCCCGCGATGCCGCGGAACGCGCCCGGCTGGATGTGCCAGCTCATGCAGTGGTAGCTGAAGTCGGCGAGCGGGTGGCCGAGCGTCGAGAGTTCCCAGTCGAGCACCGCGAGCACGCGCGGTTCGTCGCGCGCGAAGATCATGTTGTCGAGGCGGTAGTCGCCGTGGACGATCGTGGTCTCGTCCCCCGCCGGGATGTGAGCGGGCAGCCAGGCGATCAGCCGGTCCATCTCGTCGATCTTCTCGGTCTCGGACAGCTGGTACTGCTTGGACCAGCGCGAGATCTGCCGCGCGAAGTAGTTGCCGGGCTTGCCGAAGTCCTCGAGGCCGACCTTCGCGACGTCGACGCTGTGCAGCGCGGCGATCACGCGGTTCATCTCGTCGTAGATCGCGGTGCGCTCGGCGTTCGACACGCCGGGCAGCGACTGGTCCCAGAGCACGCGGCCCTCGACGCAGTCCATCACGTAGAAGGCGCGGCCGATCACCGACTCGTCCTCGCACAGGCCGAAGGTGCGCGCGACCGGCACGTCGGTGCCGGCCAGCGCCTTCAGCACGCGGTATTCGCGCTCGACCGCGTGCGCCGAGGGCAGCAGCTTCGCGACCGGGCCGGGCTTGGCGCGCATCACGTAGGCGCGCGTCGGTGTGGTCAGCTTGAACGTGGGGTTCGACTGGCCGCCCTTGAACTGCTCGACGGACAGCGGGCCCGCATAGTCCTCGACGTTCGACCGCATCCACGCGTCGAGCGCGCCGACGTCGAAGCGGTGGCGCTCGGCCACGGGCGTGGTGCCGACGTTCTGATCGGCGAGGGTGCTCATCGTGTCTCCATCCCTTCGGTTCGTGACCGCCCCGCTCGGAGCGGTCAGTCTGCGTGAAGCAGCGACAGCCCGAGCCGCGCGCGGCGGCGCAGCCAGAGGCTCGGTCGATAGCGCGGATCGCCGGTACTCTCGTGCATGCCGTCGAGCACCGCGGCGACGGTCGCCGCGCCGAGCGCGTCGCCCATCGACAGCGGGCCGGCCGGATAGCCCAGACCCAGGCGTACCGCGAGGTCGATGTCCGCCGGCGAGGCGATCCGCTGCTGCGCGATCTCGCACGACACCGCCACGACCATCGCGACGATCCGCTGCGCGACGAAGCCCGCGGAGTCGCGGACCAGGTTCGCGGGCGCGCCGTCGGCCGAGAACAGGCGACGGGCCGCCTGCGCGAGGGCCGGGTCGGTCGCCGGCGTGGCCATCAGCACGCGGCGCTTGCAGGCCTTCTCGGCGAACGGGAACAGCGTGTCGATCGCGATCGCGCGTTCGGCCGGCAGGCCGGCCGCGGTGACGGTGGTGGTGGCGTCGTGGCCGAGGGGCGCGAGCAGCACGAGGCTGTCGGCCGCGGGCGCGGCGCCATCGTCGGTCGTGCCGCCGAGCGCGACGACCAGCTCGCGCAACGCCGCCTGCATGCGGCCCGGCGCGACCCAGACGCGCGGGCAGGGCGCGCCGGCGGCGGGTGCGTCCTCGGGCACGGCGACCTGAGTGCCGGCCTCGTAGCGGTAGAAGCCCTCGCCGGTCTTGCGCCCGAGCAGCCCGCCCGCGACGCGCTGCGCGGCGAGCGCCGACGGCCTGAAGCGGGGCTCGTCGTAGAACTGCCGGTAGATCGACTCCATCACCGGGTGGGAGACGTCGAGCCCGGTGAGGTCGAGCAGCTCGAAGGGCCCCAGGCGGAAGCCGCCGCCGGCGAAGACCACCTGCTCGCGCATCACGCGGTCGACCGTCGGGACGTCGGCGACGCCCTCGGCGACCAGCTTCAGTGCCTCGGTGCCGTAGCCGCGGCCGGCGTGGTTGATCAGGAAGCCCGGGGTGTCCTGCGCGACCACCGGCGCGTGCCCGGTGCGCTTCGTCAGCGCGACGAGGGTCTCGGCGGTGGCCTCGCTGGTCCGGGCGCCGCGGATCACCTCGACCACCTTCATCAGCGGCACGGGGTTGAAGAAGTGGTAGCCGACGACTCGCGCGGGCGCCTTGCAGGCGGCGGCGATCGCGGTGACCGACAGCGACGACGTGTTGGAGGCGAGGATCGCATCGGGGCCGGCGATGCCCTCGAGCTCGGCGAACAGGCGCTTCTTGACCTCGAGGTTCTCGACGATCGCCTCGATGACCAGGTCGCAGCCGGCCAGGTCCGCGAGGCCGGCGACGGGGGTCATCCGACCCACCGTCGCCTCGAACGCCTCGCGGGCGAGCTTGCCCTTGTCGACCTGCTTGCCGAGGGTATCGGCGACGGCGGCCTTCGCGGCCTCGGCGGCGCCGGGCGCCGCGTCGTGCAGCCGCACGGCATGCCCGGACTGCGCGAACAGCTGGGCGATGCCGCGTCCCATGGCGCCGGTCCCCACGACGCCGACCACGAACGCTTCGAGAGTCTTCATGTGCCCCGGATTCTACCTTGGGGGCTCGGGCAGCAGCAGCAGGAGGCCGGCCAGAATCGGCGCGGCCAGCAGGGTCGACCAGACCACCGCGGCCGCGATCACGGTGGTGTCGGTGCGGTAGCGCTGGGCGAACAGGAAGACGTTCGCGCCGATCGGCAGCGCGGCGGTGAGCACCACGACGCTCAGCGCCAGCGGCGGCAGGCCGATCACGTGGCGTCCGACGAGCCCGGCCACGAGCGGGAAGGCCAGCAGCTTCATCGCGCTCATCGCGAGCGCCGGCCGCAGCGAGGAGCGCAGGCCGCCGCGGCCGAGGGAGGCGCCGAGCAGCACCAGGCACAGGGGCGAGGCGGCCTGGGCGAGCAGCGACAGCGTCGCGTCGGCGGCGGCCGGCAGGGGCAGGCCGGCCGCGCTCCAGGCCGCGCCGATCAGGATCGGGACGATCACCGGGTTGGTGAGCGCGCTGCGCACGGTCCGTCCGACCGCGGCGCCGGGCGCGTCGCTGGCGGAGGCGACCTCGAAGACGAGGGTGGCGCTGGTCAGCATCAGCAGCGAATGCAGCGCGACGATCGACAGCAGCAGCGCGAGGCCGGCGTCGCCCCAGCCGAGCTTCACCAGCGGGATGCCGATCATCACGGTGTTGCCGAAGGACGCGGCCAGGCCCTCGACGGCCGCGCGCACCGGTTCGACATGGCGGCGGCGCACGAGCACCACCGCGGCGAACACCGCGAGCGCGGCCGAGAAGTAGGCGGCCGGCACGCCCGCCTGCAGCGCGCCGAAGTCAGTCCGCGCCATCGCGAGGAAGAGCTGCGCCGGGACGAAGGTGCGGAAGGTGAAGTCGGTGAAGCGGCGCACGCCGTCGGCGTCGACGAAGCCCGCGCGCAGGGCGGCCCAGCCGGCGGCGATCAGGCCGTAGACCGGGAGCACGACGTCGAGCACCGGTCCGACGGGTTCCATGGCGGGGAGTGTAGCGGGGCGGTGCGGGCCGGCCGGCGGGGTACCATCGGCCCCGGACCGGGCGCGGCCCGCCGTCGACACCCCGAGGAGACCTCCCGATGATCACCCTGGTCGGATTCGCAGTCAGCAACTACTACAACAAGGTCAAGATCGCGCTGCTCGAGAAGGGCGTGCCCTTCGACGAGGAGCTGAACTGGGCGAGCAAGGACGAGGCGACGCTGGCGGCGAGCCCGCTGGGCAAGGTGCCCTTCGCGCGCACGCCGCGAGGCACGCTGTGCGAGTCGCAGGTGATCCTGGAGTACGTCGAGGACGCGAACCCGGGCACGGTGCCGATGCTGCCCGCCGATCCGTTCGAGCGCGCGAAGGTCCGCGAGCTGGTGACGTTCATCGAGCTGCACCTCGAACTCGTCGCACGCCGGCTCTACGGCCAGGCGTATTTCGGCGGCACGCTCGAGCAGTCGGTGATCGACGCGACCCGCAAGGAACTCGAGCGCAACGTCGCGGCCTTCGCGCGGCTCGCGAAATGGTCGCCGTTCATCGCCGGCGACGCGTTCACGATGGCCGACTGCGCGGCGATCGTCCATCTGCCGCTGATCTCGGGCGCGACCAAGATCGTCTGGGGCGAGGACGTGCTGGCGGCGACGCCCGCGCGCGACTACGTGAAGCGGATGAGCGAGCGCGCGTCGGTGCAGAAGGTCAACGCCGACCGCAAGGCCAACCTGGAGCTGCGCGCCCAGATGGCGGCGAAGAAGTGAGGCGGCCGGACCGATGAGCGACGCCGCCGCGCCCCTCGACTGGACCGACGCGTTCGTGCTCGGCCACGAGCCGATGGACGCCACGCACCGCGAGTTCGTCGACATCGTGGGCGCGATCCAGCGTGCGCCCGACGACGCGCTCGTGGGGCTGCTCGAGGCCTTCGAGGCACACGCCCGCAGGCACTTCGCCGACGAGGACCGGTGGATGCGCGAGACGGACTTCCCGCCGCGCGACTGCCACATCGACGAACACGCGGCGGTGCTGCGCTCGATCGAGGACGTCCTGGCGGTGGCCCGTGCCGGCGACGTGCACGAGGTGCGCCGGCTCGCCGACGCGCTCGCCGGCTGGTTTCCGGGTCATGCCGACTGGCTCGACTCCGCGCTCGCGGCCTGGCTGTGCAAGCGCTCCTACGGCGGCCAGCCGGTGGTGCTTCGGCGGGGGGTC
>JBAXJZ010000314.1:0-5495 GCA_037137595.1 Burkholderiales bacterium
CCGGATCCGCCCGGGCTCGCGCGCCCGCCGTCTGCGCCGAGCACGCCCGCGTCGGCCATCGCCGTCAGGCCGGCGTCGCCGCGGTGGCGGCCGCGCCCGCGGTCCCCTGCGGCAGCACCTTGTCGGCCATCACCTGGCAGCGCTTGATCAGCCGCGGCTCGTCGGGCCGGTAGTCGCCGATCGCCTTGTGGATGGTCCGCAGGTTGTCCCACATCAGCAGGTCGCCCCGGGTCCAGCGGTGCACGTGGACGAAGCGCTCCTGCACCTGGTGCTCGAACAGGAAGGCCAGCAGCGCGTCGCTCTCGGCGCGGTCCATGCCGTCGACGAACATCGCGTAGCCGGGGTTCGCGTAGAGCGTGCGCCGGCCCGACAGCGGGTGGCGCAACACCAGCGGATGCGAGACCGGCGGCTTCGCGGCGCGCTGCGCGGCGGTGAGCGGCGGGCGCGGGCTGCCCTTCTCGCGGCGCATCATCTCCCAGAACTTCTCGAAGTCGTGGGTCGCGGTGCGGCCCTCGATCTTCGCCTTCACGTCGTCGGGCAGCGCGTCGTAGGCGGCGGCCATGTCCGAGAAGCGGGTCTCGCCGAGCGGGCGGCCGTCACGGTGCGGCACCTCCATCGCGTAGAGCACGTTCGCGAAGGCCACGGTGCGGCTGTACGACATGTCGGTGTGCCAGTCCTGGCCGGCGTCGCCGATGCCGATCGGCCTGCCGTCGCGGACGATGTTCGACAGGACCATCACCTGCGGCAGCCCGGGCTCCTGGAACATGCCGCCGACATTGATCTCGCAGGTGCCGAAGCGCGAGCTGAAGTCGAAGAGCTGACGCGCGTCGATGGACTGCGACGGGAAGCGCAGCACGCCGTGCGCGCCGATCGCCTCGACGATCGCGCGGTGCTGCGCGTCGGTCAGCGGCTTCGACAGGTCGATGCCCTCGACGGTCGCGGCCAGGCCCTGGCCGCTCGGGGTCACGCGAAGCGCGGCGGACTCGCTCATGGGGGGTCTCCTGCACGCCCTCAGCGGGGCGCGATCACGTTCACGGGCCGGCCCGCGGCGTACGCGAGCAGGTTGTCGAAGGCGTCGCCGAACAGCGCCTCGTAGCCGTCCCGGCTGACGTAGCCGAGGTGGGGCGCGAGCAGCACGTTGTCCATCGCGAGCAGCGGGTCGCCGGCCGGCAGCGGCTCGACGTCGAACACGTCGAGCGCCGCCATGCCGGGACGGCCGGCGCGCAGCGCGGCGACGAGCGCGCCCGGCTCGACGAGCGCCGCGCGCGCGGTGTTGACCAGCAGCGCGTCGGGCTTCATCCGCGCGAGGTCGGCCGCGGCCACGATGCCGCGCGTGCCGGCGTTGAGCGGCAGCTGCAGCGTCAGCACGTCGCTGCGCTCGAAGAGCTCGGCCTGCGACGCGGCGACGCGGTGGCCGTCGAGCGCGGCCCGCTCCCGCGAGCCGGATCGGCCGTGCACCAGCACGTCCATGCCGAACGCCCGGCCGTAGCCGGCGACCTTCGTGCCAATGCGGCCGTAGCCCAGGATGCCGAGGGTGAGTCCGGCGAGCGTGCGCCCGATCGTGGTCTGCCAGCGGCCCTCGCGCATCCGCCGATCCTCGAGCGCGACGTGGCGGGTGGCGGCGAGCACCAGCGCCCAGCACAGCTCCGGCGCGGACGCGCCCGAGCCGCGCCCCTGGCAGACGGTGATGCCGCGCGCGGCCGCGGCCGCGAGGTCGACATGGCCCGACAGCGGGCCGGTGAGGCTGATCAGCTTCAGGCGCTCCGGCAGCCGTGCGATCAGCGGCGCGTCGAAGCGCGTGCGCTCGCGGATCGGCACCACCGCGTCGAAGCCCTCGAGCCGCGCGGCCACCGACGCGTCGTCGGTCGGCCCGCCGTCGAACACGACGACCTCGTGCCCGGCGAGCTTCGCGAAGCACGCCAGATCGGGCACGGCGCGCTGGTAGTCGTCCAGGATCGCGACGCGCATCGCGTTCACTCGGCCTTGACGCCGGCGGCCTTGATCAGCCGGTCCCAGCGGTCGTAGTCCATCTGCAGCCAGGTGACGAGCTCGGCGGGCGTGGAGCCGACGGCGACGGCGCCCAGCTGGCGCAGCTTCTCGCGGGTCTCGGGCCTGGCGACCGACGCGCGGATCGCGGCCGACAGCTTCTCGACGATCGGGGCGGGCGTGCCGGCCGGCGCGAGGAACGGGATGCCGGGCGAGTAGTCCTCGAAGCCGGGGTAGCCGAGCTCGGCCATCGTCGGCACGTTCGGGAAGTCGGGGTGCCGCTTCGCCGTCGTGACGGCCAGCGCCTTCAGGCGCCGGGCCGCGACCTGGTCGGCGATGCCCACCATCGGGTAGAACATGAAGCTCACCCGCCCGCCCATCACCTCGGTCAGCGCCGGCGCGTTGCCCTTGAACGGCACGTGCGTCATGTCGGTCTTCGACAGGTTGCCCAAGGCGGCGGCCGCGAGGTGCGCCGAACCGCCGTGGCCGGCCGAACCGTAGGTGACCGCGCCGGGCTTGGCCCGCGCCTGCGACACGACGTCGGCGATCGAGTTGATCGGCGAGTCGAACCCGGTCACCGCGATCATCGGCACGGTCGCCGCGAGGCTCACCGCGGTCACGTCCCTGATCGGGTTGTACTTCGCCTTGTCGGGCATCAGGATCGGATTGATGTTGTGCGCGAGCGTGGCGGCGATCAGCGTGTAGCCGTCGGGCGCGGCGCGCATCAGCTCCTGCGTGGCGATCAGCGAGTTCGCACCGGCGCGGTTCTCGACGATCACCGACTGGCCGAGCGTCTGCGTGATGTCGGCCGCGACGATCCGCGCGATCACGTCGGTCGGTCCGCCGGGCGCGAAGCCGCAGAGCACCTTGATCGGCTTGGTGGGGAACTCCTGGGCGAACGCGGCCGGACCGCGCGCGGCGAACAGGCCGCCGGCGGCCAGCGTCAGGACCGCGCGGCGGCGGGGCGTCGAGATCGTGCTCATCGTGTGTCTCCTCTCGTGCTGCGGGGGCGGCGCCTCGGGGCGTCGCGTCGTCATCCGATGCCGTGCTCCAGCACGCCCACCCGCTCGACCTCCAGCCGCAGGCGGTCGCCCGCCTTCAGCCACACCGGTGGGGTGCGGAACGCGCCGACGCCCGAGGGCGTGCCGGTGGCCAGCACGTCGCCGGGCTCGAGCGTCATGAAGCGGGTCACGTAGGCGATCAGCTCGTCGACCGGGAAGATCATCTCGGCGGTGCTCGCGTGCTGCATCCGCTCGCCGTTGAGCCAGCACGACAGCTCGAGCGCCTGCGGGTCGGGCACCTCGTCCATCGTCACCAGCCACGGCCCCATCGGGCAGTAGCCGGCGAGGCTCTTGGCGAAGGTGGTCTGCGGCGGCGACACGTCGAACTGGAACTCGCGGGCCGACACGTCGTCGAGCACGGTGTAGCCGGCGACGACGTCGAGCGCGCTCGAACGCGGCACGTCCTTCGCGAACGCGCCGATGACCACCGCGAGCTCGACCTCGAAGTCGAGCTTCGCGACCGGGCCGGCGGGCACCACGCCGCCGGGCGGGATCACGCTGGAGGGCAGCTTGGAGATGATCCGCGGCTTCTCCTGCGCGGCGCCGCCGCTTTCCTTCGCGTGCTCGCCGTAGTTGCGGCCCACCGCGACGATCTTGCCGGGCCGCGGCACCGGCGCGAGCAGGTCGACGTCGTCGAGCCGCGGCGCGCGCAGGATCGAGTCGTCGGCGCGCGCGGTGGCCGCCCGCGCCTCGACCGCGGCCAGCCCCTCGGGCCCGGCGGCCAGCAGCCGCAGCATGCCGGTGTCGCGCAGCGCGGTGCCGCGCAGGCCGAGCACGTCCGCGGCGTGCGCCGACAGCGGCGTGGCCGCGACGACGTCGCCGACGTCGAGCACCCGGTCGTCCATCACGACGCCGACGCGGAAGTCGCGGCCGGGGCCGCGGAAGGTCACGAGCTTCATTCGGATCGCCTCGTTCGGCGCACGCTCGGGCGCGGGATCAGCTCGACGCGGTCGCGTTGCGGAACTCGAACTCCGGCGTCGCACGCTGGACCTGGATCCACCAGCGGCCGTCGGCGTGCACGAAGTCGGTCTCCACCAGCAGGAAGCGCAGCGGCCCGTCGATGGTCTGCGGGGCCGGCTTGCGCACGCCCTCGTCGGCGCGGTAGCCGATCATGTAGGCCACGAGCTTCGCGGTGTGCTCGGTGCGCTCGAGGACGAAGGGGTTGGTGATCACGTGGCGGATGCGCTGCGAGCGCGGCCGCTCCTCGAGGCCCGCGAGGATCCCCGCGCGGCCCTGCATCGCCTTGCCCTGCCGGTGCCAGACGGCGTCCTCGCGCATCAGCGACACGAGATCGTCGTAGCGGAACTCGTCGAGGCACCAGAAGAAGCGGTGGGTGATCTGGACGAGCGATTCGAAGACGGATTCGGTTGCCATTCTCGAAACAAGCGTGGAGGCCAGCGGGACGGACGGCGCGGCGACGCGGAAGCGTCGCGTCCGTCGGCATGGGGTCCCGGGCCCGCTCTTTCGGCGGCGCTGGGCGTCTCCTCCACCCGGGTTGCAGCGATTCTAGGAGGCGTCCCGGACGGCGGATAGAATCCACCGGAAAATTGATCGTTTCGAATCCGGAAACAACGGAGGCCTCGTGGACCGGCTGCGCTGCATGGAGGTGTTCATCGAGGTCGCGCGCACCGGCAGCTTCGCCGCGGCCGCGCGCAATCTCGGCATGTCGCGGGCCGCGGTCACCAAGCACGTGGCGCGGCTCGAGGACCTGCTCGGCGCGCGGCTGCTGAACCGCACCACCAAGCAGGTGGGCCTGACCGAGGCGGGCCTGTCGGCCTCGGCCGGCGGCCGGCAGCTTCTCGAACGCTACGATGCGATCGAGGCCGACGTGCGCGAGTCCACGCGCACGCCGCGCGGCGTGGTGCGGGTCGGCACGCCGCCGGCCTTCGGCACCTACCACATGGTCCCGCTGATCGCGGCCTTCGCCGAGCGGCATCCGGACATCCAGGTCGTGCTCTCGCTCGACACCGGCGACGCGAACCTGGTCGCACAGGGTCTCGACCTGTCGGTGCGGATCACGCTCGAGCTCGAGGACGCGAGCCACGTCGCGCAGCCGCTCGCGAAGGCGCCGCAGCTGCTGGTGGCCTCGCCGGACTACCTCGCCCGGCAGGGCGTGCCGCGCACGCTCGCCGACCTCGCCCGACACAACTGCCTGGTCCACGTGATCAAGTCGCCCACCGGCATCTGGCGCTTCACCGGGCCGCAGGGGCCGGCCTCGGTGCGGGTGCGCGGCACGATCGCGTCGAACTTCGGCGACGCGCTGATGCACGCGGCGCTGCGCGGCTACGGCATCTCGATGCACCCGTGGTACATGGTCTCGCAGTCGCTCGAGGAGGGCCGGCTCAGGGCGGTGCTGCCCGAGTACGTGCCCGACGCGCACGACGTCCACGTCATCTACTCCAGCCGGCAGAACCTGCCCGAGCGGGTGCGACGGTTCATCGCGTTCCT
>JBAXJZ010000315.1:0-5476 GCA_037137595.1 Burkholderiales bacterium
GCACGCCGACGCGGTGCTCGCGCCGGCCGAGGACGGCGGCTATGCGCTGGTCGGGATCGCGCGTCCGATCCCGGGCCTGTTCGACGGCGTGGACTGGGGCAGCGACCGGGTGCTGGCCGCGACGCGCGACCGTCTGCGGGCGGCTGCGGCGCGCTGGACCGAGCTGAGGACGGTCTGGGACGTGGACGTCGAGGCGGACCTGCGCCGCTGGACGGCGCTGCGCGCGGGCGGGCGCTGAGCCGCGCTCAGGCGCCCGGCCGGTCGTTCGAGCGATCGCCGCGGGCGACCGCGGCGGCGATCGCGGCCTCGGCGTCCGCGTCGGCCGGGGCCGGCTCCGGCTCGACGAATTCGGGGAACCGCGTGAACAGCAGGTCGATCGGCTGCGGCTGCCCGAACAGGTCACCCTGGAGATAGTCGACGCCGATCTCGCGCAGCCGCTCGTAGACGCCCTGGCTGCTGACGTGTTCGGCGATCGTCCGCAGGTTGAGCCGGCGCGCGACCCTCACCGTCGACATCACGATCTCCTCGTCGATCGGGCTGGTGACGAGGTTGCGGATGAACGAGCCGTCGATCTTCAGGTAGTCGAGCGGGAAGCGCTTCAGGTACTCGAAGGTGGCCAGTCCCGTGCCGAAATCGTCGAGCGCGATGCCGAACCCCTCGGCCTTCAGCTCGTCGACCAGCCGCGACGCCGCCGACGGATTGCGGATCGCCTCGCTCTCGGTGATCTCGAAGACGATCTTGGTGGCGGGCAGGTCGTAGAGCGCGCGCTGCTGCCGGATGTATTCGGCGATCGCGCCGTCGCTCATCGTCGCGCCCGACAGGTTGATCGAGCACTTGTGCGTACGCGCCAGCGCCTGCGGATTGGTCGCCATCCACTCGAAGGCGCGCTTGACCACCGCCCGGTCGAAGGCCACCGACATCTGCGCCTGCACGGCGAGCGTCAGGAACTCGGGCGGCTGGATCAGCCCGCCGTCGCGGTCGCGCAGCCGGGTCAGCACCTCGTAGGAGATCGTGCCCTCGGGCGCCTCGGGGTCCACCACCGGCTGCGCGTAGAGCTCGAGCCGGGTCTCGCGCACCGCCTCGCGGATGTGCTCGACCTTGCTCTGATGCGCGCGCCGGGAGTCGATCATCATCTGCGACAGCGGCTCGACGAACAGCTGCGGGTCGCGGACCGAGGCGGCGATCGCCAGCGCGTCGGACAGCGACGACAGGCAGTCCTCGCTGTTGATCAGCGCGTGGCGATCGATCAGCAGTCCGCCCACGCAGGCCTGCAGGCGCAGGTTGCCGTGCTCGGTCGCGAAGCGCTGGCCGGCCAGCTGCGAATACGCCTCGCGGGCCACGGTGCGCACCTGCGCGACGGTGTCCGCCTCGATCACCAGCGCGTAGCGGCCGGAGGACAGGCGGGCGGCGAGCTGCGCGCCGGGCTGGCGCAGCAGCAGCGCGGCCGTGGACTGCTCGAGCTGCATCGCCGGGATCGGGCCGCACAGGTCGCTGACCGAATCGAAGTTCGTCAGGTGCACGCCGATCAGGCCGAAGTTCGGGCGCTGCGGCGACGCGAGCCGGTCGCCGAACTCCGACAGCAGCCCGCGGTCGTTCAGCAGTCCGGTGGTCATGTCCTGCCGGGCCTGCCGGGCCACACGCAGCAGCGCGAGCCGCCGGTCCGCGGCCACCGCCTGCAGCACCAGCGCCACCACCAGCGCGCAGAACACCAGCACGGCGGCTTCGATCGACCGATGGAAGCCGTCGCCGGCGAGCGGGACCTGGTAGGCGCGCGTGGCCAGCAGCGGCACGGCCGACAGCAGCAGCGTCAGCGCGTTCGAGCGCTCGTCCATCCGGGTCGCGCTCCAGGCGACGATCGGGAAGAACAGGAACTGCAGGACGTACGCGATCTCGGACTGCCCCATCGTCGCGAGCACCAGGCTCGCGGCCGACAGCGCGACCGTCATCAGCACGCTCGACAGGTCGAAGATCGGCACGGCCTGCTCGCCGGGGTCGGCCTGCGGCAGCGCGTCGTCGAGCCAGGCGAGGACCGCCGGCGCCACCAGCAGCGTGCCCACCGAGATGACCAGCCACGCGCCGAGGAATGCATGCAGCGGATGGACGTCGGGCAGCGCGTCCAGGGCCGTGCCCGCGACCGTCGCCACCGCGGCCGCGACCGGCGTGCCCACCAGCAGCGTGGCGGCAAGGAAGCGGACCACTGCCTCGAGCCGGTACTCGGCCGGCTTCCAGTCGCCGAGCCGGCGCAGCAGCACGACCGGCAGCGCCGAGCCCGCCAGCGTCACCAGGCCGGTGGCCAGCGCGAGCATCGGGGATCGGTAGGCGATCGCGCCGTAGGCGATCGCGCCGAGGGTCGCCGGCAGCGTCCAGACGAGCCCGTGACGCCACCCGAACGCGAACGCGACGCCGGTGGCCGGCCAGAAGAGGAGTTGCGCGGCGTCGCCGTGCGACACCAGGCGTGCGAGCAGGCAGAAGACGAAGGCCAGACCTGCGACCAGCAGGGCGCGCGGCAGGGCGGGCAGCACGGAGTCGGCCGGGGCCGGTCGATTCAGCAAGCGGAATGGGAATTCGTTCGTTGGTCGAGTGTACCGCAGCCTCCTTCCGACCCGTCCGCCCCGGAACGGTCGCCGCCGGGCCGTCGCGTCCGTCGGACGGACGGACGACCCGGCGCCCCGACTCAGTCGGCCATCAGTCCGCGCAGCACGAACGGCAGGATGCCGCCGTGGCGGAAGTAGTCGACCTCGATCGGCGTGTCGATCCGCGACAGCAGCGTGACCGTGGCGGCGGCGCCGTCGGCGCGTCGGATCACGAGGTCGATGTCCTGCTGCGGCCGCAGCGGCTCGGGCAGCGCGATGTCGAAGGTCTCGTCGCCGCGCAGCCCGAGCGAGTTCCACGAGTCGGCGCCCTTGAACTGCAGCGGCAGCACGCCCATGCCGACGAGGTTCGAGCGGTGGATCCGCTCGAAGCTGCGCGCGATCACCGCGCGGACGCCGAGCAGCTGCGTGCCCTTGGCGGCCCAGTCGCGCGACGAACCGGTACCGTACTCCTCGCCGCCGAAGATCACCGTCGGCACGCCGTCGGCCACGTAGCGCATCGCCGCGTCGTAGATCGGCAGCGTCTCGCCGCTGGGCTGGTGGACGGTGAGCCCGCCCTCGACGCGCGAGCCGTCGTTGTGCGGCGGCAGCATCATGTTGCGGATCCGCACGTTCGCGAAGGTGCCGCGCATCATCACCTCGTGGTGGCCGCGCCGCGCGCCGTACGAGTTGAAGTCCGCCTTCTGCACGCCGTGCCCCTGCAGCCAGCGCCCGGCCGGGGAGTCGGCCTTGATCGAGCCGGCCGGCGAGATGTGGTCGGTGGTGATCGAGTCACCGAAGAGTCCGAGTGCACGCGCGCCCGTGATCGATCCCGCGGGGCGGGGCGTCATCGAGAAGCCCTGGAAGAAGGGCGGCTCGGCGATGTAGGTCGAGCTCGGCCAGTCGTAGACCTGCCCGGTGGCGGCGGGCACGGCATTCCACAGCGGATGGTCCTTCGTCGGATCCCGGTAGAGCCGCTCGAAGGTCTTCGGGTCCATCGCGTACCGCATCAGCGCATGGATCTCGTCGCTCGTCGGCCAGACGTCGCCGATGAAGACCTCGCGCCCGTCGGGATCGCGACCCAGCGGCTCGGTCATCAGGTCGACGTCCATGTTCCCGGCGATCGCGTAGGCGACCACCAGCGGTGGCGACGCGAGGAAGTTGGCCCTCAGGTTCGGGTGGATCCGCGCCTCGAAGTTGCGGTTGCCCGACAGCACCGCCGCGCAGACCAGGTCGTTCGCGACGATCGCCTCGTTGATCTCGGGCGCCAGGTCGCCGGCGTTGCCGATGCAGGTCGTGCAGCCGTAGGCGGCGAGCGCGAAGCCGAGCTTCGCCAGCGGTTCGAGCAGCTTCGCGCGGCCGAGGTAGTCGGTCACCACCCGCGAGCCCGGGGCGAGCGAGGTCTTCACGTGCGGCGCCACCGTCAGCCCCCGCGCCACCGCCTTCTGCGCGAGCAGGCCGGCGGCGAGCATCACGCCGGGGTTCGAGGTGTTGGTGCACGAGGTGATCGCCGCGATCAGCACGTCACCGTGCCGCAGCGTGAGCCCCGATGCGGTCGAGACGCGGCGGCCGGCCTCGTCGGCGGGCCGCGCGAAGCCGTTCTCCGCCACCGGCCGCACGAGCAGGTCCGCGAAGGTGGACTTGACCGAGCCGATCTCGATCCGGTCCTGCGGGCGCTTCGGTCCGGCCACCGAGGGCGCGACCGTCGCGAGGTCGAGTTCCACCACCCTCGAGTAGTCGAGCTCGCCCGGCATCGGCACGCCGAACAGCCCCTGCTGCCGGAAACAGGCCTCGAACAGCGCGATCTCCTCGCGGCTGCGGCCCGAGCCCTCGAAATAGGCCACGGTCCGCTCGTCGACCGGGAAGAAGCCCATCGTCGCGCCGTACTCCGGCGCCATGTTCGCGATCGTCGCGCGGTCCGGCACCGCGAGGCTCGCCGTCCCCTCGCCGAAGAATTCGACGAAGGTGCCCACGACCTTCTCCCGGCGCAGCATCTCGGTGATCCTCAGCACCAGGTCGGTGGCGGTCACGCCCTCGCGCAGCCGGCCCTTCAGGTGCACGCCGACGACGTCGGGCGTCAGGAAGTAGACCGGCTGTCCGAGCATCGCGGCCTCGGCCTCGATGCCGCCCACGCCCCAGCCCACGACGCCGATGCCGTTGATCATCGTGGTGTGGCTGTCGGTGCCCACCAGCGTGTCGGGGTAGACGATGCGGCGCCGCCCGTCTCGGAGCGCGTGCACGCCGCGCGCGAGGTACTCGAGGTTGACCTGGTGGACGATGCCGATCCCCGGCGGCACGACACGGAAGGTGTCGAAGGCCTGCATCCCCCACTTCATGAACTGGTAGCGCTCCGCGTTGCGGCGGAACTCCAGCCGCATGTTCAGGTCGAGCGCGTCCGGCGTGCCGTAGTGGTCGACCATCACCGAGTGGTCGACGACCAGGTCCACCGGCACCAGCGGTTCGATCCGCTTCGGATCCCGGCCCATGCCGGCCGCCACGCTCCGCATCGCCGCGAGGTCGGCGAGCAGCGGCACGCCGGTGAAGTCCTGCAGCACCACGCGCGCGACCACGAACGGGATCTCGTCCACCCGTGCGGCGGCCGGCCGCCAGTTCGCCAGCTCCTCCACGTGCCGGGCGGTGACCTTGGTGCCGTCGACGTTGCGCAGCACCGACTCCAGCACGATCCGGATCGACAGCGGCAGGCGGCGGACGTTGGGGAACGTCTTCGCCAGCGCCGGCAGCGAATGAAAGGCCGCGGCGGGGCCGTCGGCGAGTTTCAGGGGCTTGAGGGTCTTGAACGCGTCGTCGGCCATGTGCTCACTCCAGGCGGTCACGGTTCGGGGCGGGCGGCGGCTCGCAGCGCCACCCGGGGATCAGCGGCCGGGCGGGGCGGCCCCGCGCCCGGC
>JBAXJZ010000316.1:0-5443 GCA_037137595.1 Burkholderiales bacterium
TTCGAGGCCTGACGCGGGGATCGGCGGACGGCCGGCACGCCGCCGACGGTCGCGGCCGCGGCCCGGCGCGCCGCGCTCAGTGCAGCTTGACCCGCGGCCCGGTGCTGCGCGTCAGCGCCCGCGAGGCGGAGCCCAGCGAGGTCTTCCACCAGCCGTGCAGCGCCACCTGGTGCATGGTGTAGAGCGATCGGTACATCGCCTTCGCGAACAGCCCCTCGACCCAGAGGTTGCCGCCCACCAGCGCGCCCATCAGGTTGCCCACCGTCGAGTACTCGCCCAGCGACACCAGCGAGCCGAAGTCCCGATAGCGCCAGGGCTGCAGCGGCCGGCCCTCGATCCGCCGCCGCAGCTGCCTCACCAGATGCGAGGCCTGCTGGTGCGCCGCCTGCGCGCGCGGCGGCACGGTGACGCCGTCGCGGCCCAGCCAGGGCGCGGCCGCGCAGTCACCGATCGCGAACACGTTCGCATCGGTCGTGCTCTGCAGCGCCGGCGTGACCACCAGCTGGTTCAGCCGGTTGACCTCGAGCCCGTCGAGCGTGCCGAGGAAGGCCGGCGCCTTCACGCCCGCCGACCAGACCACCAGCTCGGCGGGCAGCAGCTCGCCGCCGTCGAGCACCACGCCCTCGGCGTTCACCGCGGTCACGCGGGCCTTCGTGCGCACCCGCACGCCGAGCCCCGTCAGCAGTTCGGCCGCCGAGCCCGAGATGCGCTCGGGCAGCGCCGGCAGGATCCGCGGCCCGGCCTCGATCAGGTGGATGCGGATGTCGCGCTCCGGGTCGATCCGCTCGAGGTTGTACGAGACCAGCGTGCGCGTGGCCTTGTGCAGCTCGGCCGCGAGCTCCACGCCGGTGGCGCCCGCGCCGATGATCGCCACCTGCAGCTGCCGCGGCGACAGCGGCGTGTCCTGCATGTGGGCGCGCAGGCAGGCGTTGACCAGACGGCGATGGAAGCGCTGTGCCTGCGCGGGCGTCTCCAGCGCGATCGCGTGCTCCGCGACGCCGGGCGTGCCGAAGTCGTTGGTCTGGCTGCCCACGGCCATCACCAGCGTGTCGTACTCGCGCTCGTAGGGCTGCGTGATGGGACGGCCGTCGTCCTCGAGGACGGGCGCGACGAGCACGCGTCGCCGCGCACGGTCCAGGCCCACCATCTCGCCCACCCGGTAGCGGAAGCCGTGCCAGTGCGACTGCGCGAGGTAGTCGGTGGCGTGCACGTGCAGGTCGATGCTGCCGGCCGCGATCTCGTGCAGGTGCGGCTTCCAGAAGTGCGAGCGCGCCTTCTCGATCAGCGTGACGTGCGCCAGCCCGCGGCGGCCGAGCGTGTCGCCGAGCCGCGTGGCGAGCTCGAGGCCGCCGGCGCCGCCGCCGACGATGACGATCCGGTGCGGCGCGACGGCAGGGGAGGGGGCAGGCGGCGCGAACGAGCGCGTCGGATCGGTCATCGGACAGTCCTTCGTTCGCGCCGGCTCGCCGAGGATGCGATGCCGGGACACCGTGACTGTACCCCCGATCAGGGGCTGTGGTCCGTATGCCGCGCCGGTGCTCGGCGCTCCGTGTCGTCCGGCTACTTCCCGATGCAGAACGTCGAGAAGATCACCCCCAGCAGGTCGTCCGCGCCGAACTCCCCGGTGATCGACGACAACCGGTCCTGCGCCAGCCGCAGCTCCTCCGCGAAGAGGTCGAGCACCTCGTCGTTGCGCTGCGCGTGACCGTGCGCGACGGCGAGGTGCGCGCGCGCGTCGCGCAGCGCCTGCAGGTGCCGCTCGCGTGCGATGAACGTGCCTTCGCCCGCGCCGTGCCAGCCCGCCAGCCGCAGCAGCGCCGCGCGCAGCAGGTCGATGCCGCGCCCGTCCTTCGCCGACAGCCACACCGCGTCGTCCGTCGCGTGCGGCTCGAGCCCCGCGAGGTCGATCTTGTTCCACACCCGCAGGATCGGCTTGTCGCGCGGCAGCCGTTCGGCGATGCCCGCGTCGAGCTCGGCCTCGAGCGCCGCGCGCGCATCGGCCTGCGTGCCCGCCGAGGCGCTCGCCACGCCGAGGTGCAGGATCACGTCGGCCCGGGCAACCTCCTGCCAGGTGCGCTCGATGCCGATCCGCTCCACCTCGTCGCCGGTCTCGCGCAGCCCCGCGGTGTCCACCACCACCAGCGGCACGCCGTCGACCTGGATCGCCTGCGCGATGCGGTCGCGCGTGGTGCCCGCCACCGGCGTCACGATCGCCACCTCGGCGCCGGCCAGCGCATTCAGCAGGCTCGACTTGCCGACGTTCGGTGCACCGGCCAGCACCACGTGCAGCCCCTCGCGCAGCAGCGCGCCCTGCTTCGCGTCGGCGAGCAGCGCATCGAGCGACGCGCGGATCGCCGCGAGTCGACCGCGTGCATCGGACCGTTCGAGGAAGTCGATCTCCTCCTCGGGGAAGTCGAGCGTCGCCTCCACCAGCATCCGCAGCGTGATCAGCGCGTCGACCACCTCGTGCACGGCCTTCGAGAACGCGCCCGACAGCGAGCGGCTCGCGCCGCGCGCGGCCTGCGCGGTGCTCGCGTCGATCAGGTCGGCCACGGCCTCGGCCTGCGCGAGGTCGAGCTTGTCGTTGAGGAAGGCGCGGCGCGTGAACTCGCCGGGCTCGGCCACCCGCAGCCCGATCGCGCGGCCCGCCTCCAGCACGCGCTCGAGCAGCAGCTGCATCACCACCGGCCCGCCGTGACCCTGCAGTTCGAGCACCTCCTCGCCGGTGTACGAATGCGGCGCGGGAAAGTGCAGCGCGAGGCCGGTGTCGATCGACCCACCGTCGGCGGCGCGGAAGGGCAGCAGCGTGGCCACGCGCGGCGCGAGCGCGCGCCCGCACACCGCGTCGATCACCGGCGCGAGATCGCGGCCGGACACGCGGACCACGCCGATGCCGCCGCGCCCCGGGGCGGTGGCGATCGCGGCGATCGGGTCGGTGTCGGCGGACATCGTCGGTTCCCGTTGACCGGGCCGTGCGGGCCCGGTGCGTGCGTCGCGCGGGCCTCAGGCCCCCGGCGGCACGAACTCGCGCATCATCTGCACGAACCGCCGCTCGAAGGGCAGCAGCGGCATGCCGTTGCGCGATGCGATCCGCGTGGTGTGCACCGGGAACTCGTCCGGCAGCGGCAGCTTCACCAGGCCGCGGTCGCGCTCGGGATCCACCGCGATGCCCGCGATCACGCCCACGCCGAAGCCCAGCTCCACGTAGGCCTTGATCACGTCCGAATCGATCGCCTCGAGCACCACATTCGGATGCTGCCCGGCCTTCGCGAAGGCGGAGTCGATGCCTCGCCGACCGGTGAACTGCGAGGTGTAGGTGATCAGCGGCTCGGCGGCGAGCCGCTCGATCGGCACCGGCCCGCGCTCGGCGGCGAGCGGATGCCCCACCGGCACGATCAGGCAGTGGTGCCACGAGTACGCGGGCCGGGTGTCCAGCGACGGATGGTCGTCGAGCGTCTCGGTGGCGAGGCCGAAGGTGGCGTCACCGTGGACCACGTACTGCGCGACCTGCTCCGGATTGCCCTGCAGCAGCTTGAACTGCATCGACGGGAACTCGCTGCGGAAGCGCGCGAGCACCGCGGGCAGCGCGTAGCGCGCCTGCGTGTGCGTGGCCGCCACCGACAGCGTGCCGCCGTGCCCGGCGGCGTAGACCTCGCCGACCTTGCGCAGCGCGTCGGCCTCGGCCAGCACCCGCTCGGCCGCCGCGAGGATCTTCTCGCCGGCCTCGGTGAGCTGCGTGTAGCGCTTGCCGTGCCGCACGAAGAGCTGCACGCCGAGCTCTTCCTCCAGCTCGCGGATCTGCTTGGACAGCGCCGGCTGCGAGGTGTGGAGCACCTCGGCCGCGGCCGTGAGGTTCAGGCCGCGGCGGACCGTCTCGCGCAGCGACCGGAGTTGCTGGAAGTTCACGGGCGCACCTCCCGCGTCTCGCGCGTCAGGCGGGCGCTCGGCCGAACACCGGCTTGCCCTCGATCTTCCGCGTGATCACCCACTGCTGCGCGATCGAGAACAGGTTGTTCACCAGCCAGTACAGCACCAGACCCGCCGGGAAGAAGAAGAACATCACCGAGAAGATGAGCGGCATCCACATCATCATCTTCGCCTGGAGCGGGTCCGGCGGCGTGGGATTCAGCTTGGTCTGGAAGAACATCGAGACCGCCATCAGCAGCGGCAGGATGTAGAACGGATCCGGCGAGGCGAGGTCCTGGATCCAGCCCAGCCACGGCGCGCCGCGCAGCTCCACCGACGCGAACAGCACGTAGTAGAGCGCGATGAAGACCGGGATCTGCACGAGGATCGGCAGGCAGCCGCCCAGCGGATTGATCTTCTCGGTCTTGTACAGCTCCATCATCGCCTGGTTCATCTTCACCCGGTCGTCGCCGAAGCGCTCCTTGAGCTGCTGCAGCTTCGGGCCCACCTTCTTCATCTTCGCCATCGACCGGTAGCTCGCGGCCTGCAGCGGGAAGAAGGCGAACTTGATGATCAGCGTGAGCAGGACGATCGACCAGCCCCAGTTGTTCACGAAGCCCTGCAGGAACTGCAGCAGCTCGAAGATGGGCTTGGCGATGACGGTGAGCCAGCCGTAGTCGACCACCAGGTCGAGCCCCGGCGCGATGGCGGCGAGCACGCGCTGGTCCTGCGGGCCGACGTAGAGCGTCGCCTCGGTGGCCGCGCTCGCCTGCGGCGCGATCTCGGGCAGCGGCTGGCGGATCCGCGCGACATACAGGTCGGGGTCGACCTTCGCGGCCTCGAGCGTGCGGGTGGCGTCCTTCTGCGGGATCCAGGCCGACACGAAGTAGTGCTGGATCACGCCGGCCCAGCCGTCCTTCACGTCCTTCGCGATCTCGTCGGTGGGCTTCTTGTCGATCGCCGTGAAGTCCACCTTCTTGAACTTCACCTCGTCGGTGAAGAACACCGGACCGAAGGTGCCGATCGGCACGAAGTGCGACGCGATGCCGGCCACGTTCTGCGGCGCGATCTTGTCGCGGGTGATCTGCATGTAGAGCACCGGCTTGATCGTCGCGTCGCCGAGGTTGGTGACCTCGGTCTTCACGCCGATGGCGTACGAGCCGCGCTTGAGCGTGTAGGTGCGGACCAGCCTCGCGCCGCCGCCTTCGGCCGACATCTTCAGCACCAGCGTGTCCTGGCCGTCGGCCAGCTCGCGCGGGCCCGCCTCGATGGTGAAGGGCGTCCGGTGGTTCGGCATCGTCGCGCTGGCGATGCCGGTCTGCGCGACGTAGGTATGGCCGGTGCGCTCGTCGAAGAGGACCAGGTTCGAGCCGCCCGCGTCCGGATCGTTGAACTTCAGCAGCTCGGCGCGCTGCACCTCGCCGCCCACCGGGTCGATGTCGATCGCGAGCACGTCGGTCTTCAGCCGCACCGGCGGCTGCGCGGTCGCGGCGGTGGCCGGGGCCGCGCCGGGCACCGTCGCCGTCGGCGCGGTGGG
>JBAXJZ010000317.1:0-5442 GCA_037137595.1 Burkholderiales bacterium
CGATCACGCGGCCGCGGCCTCTGCGCGACTCCGGCGGCGTGCCGACCAGCAGGCGGGCGCGCAGGTCGCGCAGCCGCTCGGCCTCGCGCCCGAAGGGATCGTGGGCCACGGCGAGTTCGCGCGACAGGCGGGCGAGCGCGTCGGCCGGCGGCGAGACTTCCGCCTGCTCGGCGAGCGCGCGGGCGACCGCGGCCGCGTCGACGAGACGGAGCGCGACCGCCGCCTCGCCGAACAGCTGGCGGGTGCGGACCTGGTGCGCCGCGACGGAGGACGCCGACCCGGCATCGAGCGCGCCCTGGCGGATCAGGATGTCGCCGACGCGCTCGCGCGGGCGCGCGGACGCCACGGATCGGTCGTCCGTGACGACGGCGGGGCCGCGGCTCAGCAGCAGGGGCTCGGTGCGGATCATCGTCGTGGGGCTCCGTCAGTACGCGGCGAGTTGGGGCGTCGCGGGGCGGCGACGCAGCAGTCGACGGCGCGCGCCGACGGTGCCCAGGACCGGCAGGCCGGTGGCGTGCGCGATGTCGGTCACGGCCCTCACGCGCCGGTCGGGCAGCTCGAGCAGCAGCACCACCCCGACGGCGGCGAGCACGCCGACCACCGCGGCCACGATCACGTTGACCAGCATCACCGGCGAGCTCGGACCCATCGGCGGCACCGCGGCATCGAGCAGCTGCACGTTCGCGTTGCGCAGCTGGCTCTCGAGCCCGGCCTTGGACGAGCGCTGCGAGACCTCGTCGAACGCGCGCTGCGCGGCCTCGACGTCGCGGGCGAGCACGGTGAACCGGTCGCGACGCTCCTTCAGGTCGAGCACCTTGCCACGCTGCCGCTCGAGCGAGGCCTGCACCTCGGCCGCACGCTGCGCGTTCAGCTGCGCGGTCCGCGACAGGGAGGTCACCACCGCCTTCATCTCGACCAGCAGTCGGGGCCGCAGTGCCGCCACCTCCTCGCTCACCTTCAGGTAGTCCGGATGGTTGCGGCCGAGATTGGCCGCGAGCTCGGACTGCCGCCCCTCGAGCCGGGTGAGGTCGGCCTTCATCTGCTGGACCGTCGGGCTCTGCAGCACCTCGGGCAGCACCGACAGGGTGATCTGGCCGGTCGCCACCGCGTCGCTCGCGATCTGCGCACGCTTCTGGCTTTCGGAGGCCAGCGCCTGCAGGGACACCAGCTGGGTCGACAGCTCCGAGAGCCTTGCACTCTCGATGTCGAAGCGCTCGTCGAGCGACACGATGCCGGTCTTGCGCTGGTACTCGGACAGCCGTGTCTGCGCGGCGTCGAGGCCCTCGCGCAGCGTCTTCGCCCGCTCCTCGAACCATTTGACCTGCTGGCGCGCCGGGTCCACCCGCAGCTCGAGCGTGGTGTCGATGTAGGCCTTCGCAAACGCGTTGGCCACCACCGCCGCGAGCTTGGGATCCGAGCCGTGGTAGGTGATCTCCAGCACGGTCGAGTCACGCGAGGGCTTCACCTTGAGCTGCGCGGTCAGCTGCTCGGCGATCCACTCTCGAAGCGGCGCCTCGGTGCCCGACTTCACATGGTCGCGCTGCATCATCGGGTTGCCGGCGAGCTTCAGCGCGTCGACCACGCGCAGCGCGACCCGGGTGCTGCGGATCACGTCGAGCTCGGTCGCCAGGAAGCCGTTCGGCGCGCTCGCCGACGCGGGCAGGCCGCTCACCGGGTCGAGTCCCTTGAGGTCGAGCAGAACCTGGGCGCTCGCCGCGTACTTCTTCGGCCAGACCATCGTGCCGGCGACCGTGCCGCCCACGATCAGCACGAAGGTCGCGAGCGCCAGCCAGCGGCGGGCCCAGAGGATGCGCAGGAACTGTTCGAGGGCCATCGTCAGAACACCATCCCGGCCCGCAGCGTCAGGATGCGGGCGAAGTAGTCGAACGAATCGACATTCGAGTCGCGGCGGTCGAGCCGCAGGTCGGCGCCGATCTCGAGCGTCCGCCAGACCTGGATCGACACGCCGGCGGTGAGCGCGGCGAGCAGGTCGCGCCGCTGCGCGCCGACGACGCCGGTGGTGCCGTCGCCACGGAAGTCGCGCCGCATCAGGTCGAATCCGGTGCGCACCGTGGTCTTGCCGGTGGCCAGCCAGGACGCGACCGTCGACAGCCCGTTCAGGCGCGCGTAGCTCGCGTTGATCTCGGCGGCGGTCGACAGCTCGCTGCGCAGCGTGGTGTTGATCTGCAGGCCGCCGCGCGGCTTCCAGTCGGCCACCAGCAGCACGCCCGGCCCGACGAAGGTCTCGCGCCGCGGATCGGCGTAGCTGCGCACCTGCACGCCGGCGCGGCCGGTGAGCAGGGTGACCTCGCTCACCTGCCAGTCGAGGCGCACGCCGACGTCGTCCTGCGAATAGCCGTTGTCGAAGCCCAGCGTCGAGCCGTTGACGAAGTCGGCCACGCTGTGGCGCCAGACGAAGTCGAAGCGGCTGCCGGTCCGCCAGTCGTAGCGCAGGCCGCCCTCGTGGAAGGTCAGGTCGTAGTCCAGCACGCTGCGCGAGGCGGGCTCGTTGGTGGTCGCGACCCTGCCGAAGGCGGCGATCGCCGACCATCGCGGCACGATCTCCAGCGAGCCGCGCAGCGTGAACGAGGTGGTGTCGACCACCGGCCGGCCGAGCACGCGCGCGTCGGCGAATCCGAGCGTGGCCCGCGAACGCAGCACGTCCACGTCGAAGGAGTTCTGATCGCCCTCGAACAGGGTCCAGCCGAGGTTCGCGGACCAGTCGGTGCCGTTGAGCTGCGAGTACTCCGAATAGTGCGTGTCGCGCAGCGAGAACGCGGCGCGGAAGCGCTGTGCCGACCAGTCGCGGTCGAAGTCGATGCCCGCGCTCAGGTAGCGCAGCAGGTCGGAGCGCGACGCCGCGTTCGGCAGCGCGACCGAGTCGGGCAGCCGGAAGAGGTTGGAGTCGCTGGTCACGCCCGCGGCCGCACGGACCCGCAGGATGTCGCCGTCGATCGCCTCGGCCGCGGGCGCGACGAGGATCGCCGCAGCGGCGGCGAACGCACGCAGGCGCGTCCGTCCGCGGCCCCGCGCGGGGCCGGGTATCCGGTCAGTACGCTTTCGCATCACGCAGCACCGTCAGCGCCGTGCGCAGGAGGATCACCAGGTCGAGCCGCAGCGACCAGTTCCGCAGGTACTCGAGGTCGTGCTCGATGCGCTTGCGCATCGAGTCGATGTCGTCGCCGCCGCGGTAGCCGTTGACCTGCGCCCAGCCGGTGATGCCCGGCCGGACCTTGTGGCGGATCATGTAGCCCGAGATCAGCTTGCGGTAGTGCTCGTTGACCGCCACCGCGTGCGGCCGCGGGCCCACCAGCGACATCCGGCCCTGCAGCACGTTCACCAGCTGCGGCAGCTCGTCGATCGACGTCGCGCGGATCACGCGCCCCACGCGGGTCACCCGCGGGTCGCCGCGGACCACCTGCCGGTAGACCGCCGCGCCGTCCTCGGTGACGCGCATCGAACGGAACTTCCAGACGACGATCTCGCGGCCGTCGAGGCCGTAGCGCCGCTGGCGGAAGATCACCGGCCCGGGCGACTCCAGCCGGATCAGCAGCGCGGTGACCAGCAGCACGGGCGAAAGCACGAGCAGCGCGAGCGACGCCACGCTCAGGTCGAGCAGCCGCTTGAGCGCGCCCTGCATGCCCTGGAACGGCGTCTCGCAGACCGCGAGCACCGGCAGCCCGTCGACCTCGTCGACGCGGGCCTGGATCAGGTCGAACATCGTCAGGTCGGGCGCGAAGTAGATCGACGCGGTGGTGTCGCGCAGGCTGTGCAGCAGCGAGAGCACCCGCGGGTGGCTGGACATCGGCAGCGTGATGTAGATGACGTCGATGCCGTGCCGACGCACGTGGTCGGGCAGGTCCTCGAGGCGGCCGGCGAGCGTCGGCACCGGGCCGCCCTCGAGCCGCGCCGGCGCGCGGTCGTCGTAGTAGCCGGCGAAGCGCAGTCCGAGGTGGCGGTTGTTCTCCATCCGTGCGACCAGCGACCGCGCGAGCGGGTTCACGCCCACCACCACCGCGCTGCGGCCGTGCTCGACCGCGAGCGCACGCACGAAGCGGTCGAAGCCCAGGTGTCCGACGATCAGCACCGGCGGCACCGCGAGCGCCCAGCCCACCAGCGTGCCCGGCTCGAAGTAGCCGAAGAACCGCCCGGCGTAGCCGAAGAAGAGCAGCATGAAGCAGACCGTGCCCCAGGCGGAGAACACGTCGGTGACCAGCTGCCGGAAGCGCGTGAAGCGGCGCACCGGGCTCGGGAAGGTCAGCGCGAACACCAGCAGCGAGAGCAGCAGCTCGGGGCCGTCGTACGCGCCGCCGTGCAGGTGGGTGGAGACCACCAGCGCGGCGATGATCAGCACCGGGTCGAGCAGCGACGCCGCGAAGCCCGAGAGGGTGCGGGTCGTCGTGCCGATCGGCAGCGAGCGGATCGAGGCGTCCATCGGGATCGCGGCGGGGCGCCGGCTCAGAAGAGGCTTTCGCGGACGTAGATCTGGTCGTCGGGCAGGATCGCGTCGTCGAGCCCGGCGACGAGCTCGCTGGTGCGGCCGGACGGGTCCGTGCGGCGGATCACCACCGTGTTCTCTCGGGCCCGCATCGTGAAGCCGCCGCCCTTGGCGAGCGCCTGGCGCACGTTCATCGCGCGCTCGACGGTGTACTGACCCGGCCGCTGCACCTGGCCGAACACGTAGTAGACCGGCGCACGGTGCACGTAGATCGAATCGCCGCCCAGCACCTCCATGTCGCGGTCGATGCCCTGGCTCAGGTAGAGCCCCGGCACGTCGACCTCGTGGCGGATCACCTTGTCGCCCTGGCGCCGCACCAGGATCAGCGTGTCCGAGCCGTTGGGCGTGATGCCGCCCGCGGTCGCGAGGATCTCGGTGAGCCGGGTGCCGCGCGTCTCGAGCGGGTAGCGCCCCGGCCGGTTCACGCTGCCCAGCACCGACACCTGCTGGCTGCGGAACTGCAGGATGCTGAGCGTGACCTGCGCGCGCTGCACGTAGCTGCCCTCGCGCAGGCGTTCGGCGATCATCTTCTCGACCGCGCCCGGGGTCATGCCGCCCACCCGCAGCGTGCCCAGCAGCGGGAACGAGATCTGGCCGGTCTCCGAGACGCGGGCCTCGGTGGTGAGGTCGGTGTTCTGGAAGACCTGGATCCGGACCACGTCGCCCGAGCCGAGCGCGTAGTCGGCGAGGTCGGCGGCGCCCTGCGCGGCGGCGGCGGCGCCGGCGCCCGCCAGACACAGCGCGAGGACCCAGCGCATCAGGATTCGGAGCGCGAACATCGTGGCGTCCCTCACTTGAGCCCGGCCACGCCCTTCGACAGGGCCTGGTCGACGGTCTTGGAGGGTTCCTCGGCGGCGCGCGGCGCGGCGGCGGGCGCGGCGGCGTCCTGCGCGAACTCGCCCAGGTAGGAGACCTTCGCCGCTTCGGACAGGCGCTTGGTCTCC
>JBAXJZ010000318.1:0-5416 GCA_037137595.1 Burkholderiales bacterium
AGCTCCACGAACTGCTGCAGGCCCTTCAGGATGAGCTGCGCGACGCCGCGCCGCGTGCGCGGGATCGTGCGCGTCGCCCACCGCATCCTCGACCCGACGCACACGGTGGACGCCGCGAGCGGCGCCGCCGTCGCCTCGCCGCTCGCCGCGGCGCAGGAGTCCGCCCGCCCCCGCGGCCCGTCCGCGACCCGGCCGAACATCGTCTTCGTCTTCTCGGACCAGCAGCGCTGGTTCGAGCGGCTGCCGGCCGGCCTCCGGCTGCCGGGCCAGGAGCGGCTCGCGCGCGAGGGCACGACCTTCCGCAACCACTACTGCCCGGCGGTGATGTGCACCAGTTCGCGCGCGGTGATGATGACCGGGCTGCAGACACCGGACAACCGGATGTTCGAGAACGCCGACATGCCGTACGTGAAGGCGATGTCGACCGATCTGCCCACCGTCGGCCACATGCTGCGCAAGGCGGGCTACTACACCGCCTACAAGGGCAAGTGGCACCTGGACGCCGCGTTCGACGCCCACGAGGGCCCGACCCGGCTGTTCACGAAGGAGATGGACGCCTACGGCTTCTCGGATTTCGGCGTCCCGATCGACGCACTCGCGCATGCACACGGCGGCTACACCTACGACCACATGACCGCCGGCGCCGCGGTCTCGTGGCTTCGCGACAAGGGCCGCCCGATGGCCGATGAACGCAAGCCGTGGGCGCTGTTCGTCAGCTTCGTGAACCCGCACGACATCATGTACTTCAACACCGACGCGCCGGGCGAGTCGGTGCAGGACACCGGCCGGCTGATGATGCACGCCGCCCGCGCGCCGGAACACGAGACCTACCGGGCGCGCTGGAACGCGCCGCTGCCCGCCACCTGGCGCGAGCCGGTCGACGCCCCCGGTCGCCCGCGCGCGCACCTCGAGTTCGACCGCGCCTGGGGCTACACCCTCGGCCGCGTGCCGACCGAGCGGGCCCGCTGGGAGCGCTTCACCGACTACTACCTGAACTGCATGCGCGGCGTGGACCGGCAGCTCGAGGCGATGCAGGTCGAGCTCGAGCGGCTCGGCCTGTCGCGCAACACGATCTTCGTGTTCACGACCGACCACGGCGAGATGGGCGGCGCGCACGGCCTGCGCGGCAAGGGCCCGTTCGCGTACGAGGAGGCGATCCACCTGCCGATGCAGGTCGTGCACCCCGACGTGCGCGGCGGCCGCAGCTGCCAGGCGCTGACCAGCCACATCGACCTCGTGCCCTCGCTGCTGGCGATGGCGGGCGTGGACGCGGCGAAAGCGGGCGACTTCGCGGGGCGCGAGCTGCCCGGCCGCAGCGTCGACGCCGCGCTCGGCTCGCCGTCGCGCGCCGGGCTGCACGCGGTGCGCGACTCGGTCCTGTTCACCTACAGCGGCCTCGCCACCAACGACGGCGAGGCCACGCGGATCGTCGCCGAGGCGAAGGCCGCGGGCCGCAACCCGAAGGAGGCGATGAAGGCGGCCGGATACCGTCCGGACCTGAAGAAGCGCGGCAGCCTGCGGACGGTGTTCGACGGCCGCCACAAGTTCACCCGCTATTTCTCGCCGCTGGACCGGAATTCGCCGCGCGACCTCGACGAGCTGTTCAGGTGGAACGACGTCGAGCTGTTCGACCTGAAGGCCGATCCGCGCGAGAGCGTCAACCTCGCGATGGACCGCGCGGCGAACGAGGGGCTGCTGCGGACGATGAACACGAAGCTCGAGGCGATCATCGCCCGCGAGATCGGCAGGGACGATGGCCGGGAGATGCCGCAGATCGAGGGCATCGACTGGGCGATCGACCGGATCGACCTGTGATGGCGCGCCGCACCGCCGTCGCGGGCGGCGTGCTGCTGTCGGGGATGCTCGCGGCCGGCCCCGCGCCGGCCGCCGAACGCACGCTCACCGAGTTCTGGCCGGAGCTCGACGTGTTCGTGAAGCGCGACGAGACCACGCGTCTGTTCCTGCTCGCCGCGCTGACCCGCGCGGCCGAGACCGGCACCTCCACCGAAGGCACGCTGGGCGTGCACCTCGACTGGTTCCCGGCCGGCCTGCCGCGCCCGCTGCTGGAGGTTGCGCCCGGCCTCGCCGAGCGGTGGTCGCTGTGGACGCGGGTCGGCTACCAGCACCTGTCGGCGTGGAACGCGGCCGGACGGTCGGAGAACCGACTCGTCGCCGAGGCGACGCTGCGCAGCGAGCCGCTCTGGCTGGGCCTGCAGTTCGCCAACCGGGTCCGCGTGGACCTGCGCGCGGTCGGCGACGACACCTCGTGGCGATTCCGCAACCGCACGCGGATCGAACGCACCTGGCCGCTGCGCGGCGACGACGGCCTCGTCTCGGGCATGCTGGGGGGGTTGCCGCCCGGCACGCTGGCGGCGGTCACGCCCTACGCGATGGTCGAATTCTTCCGGGACGGCCCGAGCGGCGTCTGGTCCCGGCGCTTCGAGCAGTTCGGCTCCGAGTTCGAGCTGGCCGGCAACCGGGCGATCGACTTGTATCTCGGGCGCCAGGACGACCTGCGCGGCACCGGGGCCCGGTTGTGGATCGGCGGCGTGGCACTGACGCTGCGCTACTGACCCGGCCCCCCGACGCGGGACGCACACGGCCGCGTGCGCCCCGTGACGCGCTTTCCCGCGCCGGGGCTCGGCCGTATGCTCGAACCGCCCGCCGCCGCGCCCGCGTCGGCCGTCCCGCGCCAGGAGTCCCCGATGACCCGCTCCGGTTACCGTGTCCCGCTCGCCGCCTTCGCCCTCGCCCTGATCGCGCTCGTCGCCGCGGTCGCGCCGCCCGCCGCCCTCGCGCAGACGCTGCGCTGGGCGTCCCAGGGCGACCCGCAGACGATGGACCCGCACTCGCAGAACGAGCTGCTGACGAACTCGATGAACGGCCAGGTCTACGAGTCGCTGCTGACCCGCGACCGGACGCTCGGCTTCGCGCCCTCGCTCGCCACCGAATGGCAGCAGACCTCGCCGACGGTCTGGCGATTCAGGCTGCGGCCCAACGTGCGCTTCCACGACGGCACACCGTTCACCGCCGACGACGTGGTGTTCTCGATCAACCGCGCGAAGGAACCGACCTCGTTGATCCGCGTCTATGCGAACGCGGTCGGCGAACCGCGCCGGATCGACGACCTGACCGTCGAGTTCGTGCTGCCGCAGTTCAACCCGGTGATGCTCGACCACGTCGGCTCGATCCCGATCATGAGCCGGCCGTGGTCCGAGAAGTTCGGCGCCACCCGGCCGCTGGACTTCAAGGCGAAGGAGGACAAGCACACCGCGCTCAACGCCAACGGCACCGGTCCCTACATCCTCGTCTCGCGCCAGCCCGACGTGCGCACCGTCTACCGCCGCAATCCGAACTGGTGGGGCCGCCACGAGGGCAACGTGCAGGAGGTGGTCTACACGCCGATCCGCTCCGACGCCACCCGCACCGCCGCGCTGATCTCGGGCGAGGTCGACTTCGTGCTCGACCCGGCGCCGCAGGACCTCGCGCGACTGAAGGCCAACCCGGCACTCAAGGTGATCGAGGGGATCGAGAACCGCTCGATCTTCATCGGCATGGACCAGGGTCGCGACGAGCTGCTCTACGGCACGAAGGGCCGCAACCCGTTCAAGGACGTCCGCGTGCGGCGCGCGCTCTACCAGGCGGTGGACATCGAGGCGATCCGCACCCGGCTGATGCGCGGCCAGGCCTTCCCCACCGGCGCGATCACGCCGTCGCCGCGCGGTACCTTCGAGGACCCCGAGCTCGAGCGCCGGCTGCCCTTCGATCTCGCCCGCGCCCGCGCGCTGATGGCCGAGGCGGGGTACAGGGACGGCTTCGAGGTCACGCTCGACTGCCCGAACAACCGCTACATCAACGACGAGGAGATCTGCGTGGCGCTCGCCGGGATGTGGTCGCAGATCGGCGTGAAGGTCCGCGTCAACGCGATGCCGCGCGCGCAGTACTTCCCGAAGCTGGAGAAGCTCGACACCTCGATGTACATGCTCGGCTGGGGCGGCGCGATCGTCGACGCCGAGACCACGCTCACACCGATCGTCCGCAACCGCGGCACCGGCGGCGTGGGCGACTACAACTACGGCAACTACCGCAACGACCGGCTCGACGGGATCGCGGCCGCCTCCAGCCGGGAGGCCGATCCGGCGAAGCGGCGGGAACTGATCAAGGCCGCGCTGCGCGAGCACGGCGAGCAGGTCCACCACATCCCGCTGCACCGGCAGGTGATCCCCTGGGCCGCCCGCGCGAACGTCGACGTGGTCCACCGCGCCGACAACTGGCTCGAGTGGCAGTGGATCACGGTAAGGTGAGGGCGTGCCCGAGCTCCTCGTCCTCGCCATCGGCGCCGCCGTCGCCGGCTTCGTTCAGGGCATCTCCGGCTTCGCGTTCAGCATGGTGGCGCTGTCGATCTGGGCCTGGACGATCGAACCGCGGCTCGCCGCCGCGATGGCGATCTGCGGCGGGCTCTCGGGCCAGGTCTTCACCGCGCTGACCGTCCGCCGGGGCCTGCACCTCGGGCTGCTGTGGCCGTTCCTGCTCGGCGCGGCGCTCGGCCTGCCGTTCGGCGTGCTCGCGCTGCCGCACCTCGACCCGCGAAGCTTCCGCGCCGTGCTCGGTGCGATCCTGCTCGCCTGCGGGCTCGGCATGCTGTTCGCGCGCCGGCTGCCCTCGACCGAGCGCTTCGGCCGCGCCGGCGACGTGCTCGCCGGCCTGCTCGGTGGCGCGATGGGCGGGCTGGGCGGCATCACCGGCGCCGCCCCAGCGCTCTGGTGCACGATGCGCGGACTGGACCGCGACGCGCAGCGCGCGATCGTCCAGAACTTCAACCTGATCGCGCTCACCGCGGCGCTCGTCGGGCTGCTCGCCTCGGGCTCGCTGCACGCCGGCTCGCTCGGCGGCCTGGCGGTGGTGATCCCGGCGCTGCTCGTGCCCTCGTGGATCGGCTCGCGGATCTACCTCGGTCTCGACGCCGCACGCTTCCGGCAGGTGGTGCTGGCGGTGATCTCGCTGGCCGGCGCCGCGCTGCTGCTCGCGGCGGCCCGGGGCCGCTGACCGAATTGCATGGGAAATCGGCTCATTTATTGACCTGAACGAGCCGACGCTCAGTCGATTTCCTCAGAATTTCTTGCGCGATTCCTTCAGTTCTGTAATGTGAACTAATCCTGATCGGCCTAATGCCTTCGAACAGCGGCGATGTATGATCGCCTGCGTGCCTCCCCTCGACCGTTCTCCCGCCGAGTCTCCGCCGCCGCCGACCGCCGCCCTCAGGTCGGCGGGCGCCACCGCCTCGCGCGTCGCCCCGGCGATCGACATGGCGGACGAGCCCGGCGACCCGACCGTCCTCGCGCGTCGCCCCCTGCACCGGGCCGCCGCGCGGGCCTGCGCGGTCGTGCTGCCCCGGCTCCACGCGGCCTTCGCCTTC
>JBAXJZ010000319.1:0-5402 GCA_037137595.1 Burkholderiales bacterium
CTGCTGGCCGCCGGCCTGCGCGAAGAGAAGTCCTACGACGAGCCGGTCTTCAACCTGTCGGCCGCGGCGCGCGCCGCCCGCGCCGCCGCCGCGCCGCTCGCCGAGGCCGCCGCCGCGGCCTGAGCGGCACCTCGACCTCGCGACGGCTCCGGCCGTCCGCCCATTCCCGCGGAACCCGCCGGGCGACCTCCCCGGTGGTCGCCCGGACACATCCGATGCCCTCCCTCCGGAGGCGGACGCCGCCTGTCGGCAACTTGATGCGTCTTGTTGGGTTTTCGTTCCAAGTACTTATTCGGAGTACCTTTTTCGCTCCGAGAAGGGGTGGCGTTTGTTAAACTCCGCCCCCGTTCCGAGGGAGGTCGAGTCGATGGTCTTGGTGTTCGCAGGCGCCCGATTGCGGCGCGTCCTGGCCCTGGGGGCCGGCCTCCTCGCCCTCCACGCGCCGTTCGCCGCGAACGCCGCCGACCGCTCGCCGAAGGGCCGCAAGCCGGTCGCCGAGGCGCCGGCCACCGCCCGCAAGGTCGCCGACGTGCAGACCCGCAAGGCGACGCTGCCGCCGCGCGTCAACAGCCAGCCGATCCGCAAGCAGGGGGGACCCAAGGCCGAGCGCGCCGAGAAGGCCGCCGCCCCGGCGCGCAACGGGAAGTCCGCGTCGGCCGCGACCCGCGCCGGCCGGCTGGTCAAGGCCTCGTTCGCGCAGCGCCCCGTCGAGCCGCCGCGGATGTCGATCGGCAACGCGATCGGCCTGCACCTCGTCGACGACCCGCTCGACCTGCGCTCCTCGGTGGCCCTGGTGCTCGACCAGGAGACCGGCGACACGCTGTACCAGAAGAACCCGGACGCGGTCCTGCCGATCGCGTCGATCACCAAGGTCATGACCTCGATGGTCGTGCTCGACGCCGGCCTGCCGCTCGACGAGATGATCGAGGTCACCGAGGCCGACCGCGACACCGAGCGGCACAGCTCGTCGCGGCTGGCGATCGGCTCGAAGCTGGCGCGCGCGGAGATGCTGCACCTCGCGCTGATGGCCTCCGAGAACCGGGCCGCCCATGCGCTCGGCCGCACCTTCCCCGGCGGCCTGCCGGCCTTCATCGACGCGATGAACGCCAAGGCGCGTGCGATCGGCATGACCGACAGCCGCTTCGCCGACCCGACCGGCCTGTCGAGCAACAACGTCTCGAACGCCCGCGACCTCGCGCGGATGGTCCGCGTGGCGCACGCCTATCCGCTGATCCGCGAGTACTCGACCGCCACCGGCCTCACCGTCGACACCGGCTACCGGCAGGTGGCCTTCCGCAGCACGAACCGGCTGGTCGACCATCCGGACTGGCAGATCGGCCTGCAGAAGACCGGCTACATCTCCGAGGCCGGCAAGTGCCTGGTGATGCAGGCGACCGTCGACGGCCGCCAGGTGATCCTGGTGCTGCTCGACGCGGCCGGCGCCCAGTCGCGCTTCGCCGACGCGCAGCGGCTGCGCAAGTGGATCTCCCAGCAGCCGCGGGACTCGCGCCTGCACGCCGAGGCCCGCAGCAGCTGAACCCGGGCGACGGCCCCGCGGGCCGCGACGTCGATCCAGGACCGTGTCCCGAGGCCCGCCGAGCGCGGGCCTCGTCGCTTCACTGCTCGGGGTCGAACCCGATCGCCGCCGAGATCTGCCCGGCGGTGCGGCAGAGCAGGTCGATCCAGTCATCCTGCAGGAAGTCCGAGGGTGCGGAGATCGACAGCCCGGCCACCAGCTTGCCGGCGTCGTCGCGGATGCCGGCAGCGATGCAGCGCACGCCCAGCTCCAGCTCCTCGTTGTCGCGCGCGTAGCCGCGGGCACGGACCAGCGCCAGCTCGCGCTCGAGCTTGGCCGACTCGGTGATGCTGTTGCGGGTCTGGCCGGCGAGCCCGGTGCGGGTCGCGTAGGCGCGGACGTTGCGCGGATCGTCGGCGGCGAGGAAGAGCTTGCCGACCGAGGTCAGGTGCAGCGGCGCACGACCGCCGACGGCGCGGACCACCTGCATCCCGCTGCGCTCGGACACCGCACGCTCGATGTAGACGATCTCGTCGCCCTGGCGGATCGACAGGTTGACCGGCTGGTGGGTCATCCGGTGCAGTTCGCGCATCGGGCCCAGCGCCGCGTCGCGGACGTTGAGCCGTGCCTTCACCAGGTTGCCCAGCTCCAGCAGCCGGATGCCGAGCTGGTAGGTGCCGGGCTCGGAGCGGTCCACCAGGCGCGCCGACACCAGGTCGTTCAGGATGCGGTGGGCGGTGGACGGATGCAGGCCGGTGCGGATCGACAGGTCCTTCAGGCTCACCGCGTCGGGCTGCTCGGCCAGGGCGTCGAGCAGCGACACCAGGCGGTCGATCACCTGGATCGCGGTGCGCGAGCCGCCGTCGGCGGCATCGGTCGGGGAAGCGTCGTCGCGCCGTCGGGCCATGGGGGGATGGGGCCGCGGCCGGCGGTCTGCCGAGCCGGTGTACCGTGGATGGTGGTACGTTATATCAAGCGGTGAAATCGCTGTCGAGGTACGCGGCGTGCCGACCGGTCCGGTCGATGCGATCATCGCGGCCTTCCGGAGGAGCGTCTTCTTGAGAGTCGGACTGTTCATCACCTGCCTGGTCGACGTGATGCGGCCTGAGATCGCCGAGGCGGCGGTGCGCCTGCTCGAGGCGGCGGGCTGCGCGGTCGAGGTGCCGATGTCGCAGACCTGCTGCGGCCAGCCGGGCTACAACTCCGGCGACACCCCCACCGCCCGCGACCTGGCCCGCAAGACCCTGGCCGAGTTCGAGAAGTTCGACTACGTGGTCGTGCCCTCGGGCTCGTGCGGCGGCATGATCCGCACCCACTACCCGGTGCTGTTCGCGGACGACCCCGACCTGCGGATCCGCGTCGACGCGCTGGCGGCCAGGACCTGGGAGCTGACCTCGTTCCTGCACGACGTGGTGGGGCTGAAGTCGCTGCCCGGCCGCTTCCAGGGCGAGATCACCTACCACGACTCGTGCAGCGGCCTGCGCGAGCTGGGCGTGCAGGCGCAGCCGCGCGCGCTGCTCGCGCTGCAGCCGGGCGTGACGCTCACCGAGATGAAGGACGCGCGTGCCTGCTGCGGCTTCGGCGGCACCTTCGCGGCCAAGTACGGCGACATCTCCACGGCGATCGTCGACGAGAAGATCGACCGCATCAAGGCGAGCGGCGCGCCCTGCGTCGTGCTGGGCGACCTCGGCTGCATGCTGAACATCGAGGGCCGGCTGCGCCGCACCGGCGACACCACCACCCGCGTGCTGCACGTCGCGCAGGTGCTGGCCGGCGACGCGGTGAAGGAGGGCTGAGGTGCAGGTCACGTCGATGCACTTCAAGGCGCGGGCCGGGCAGAAGCTCGCCGACGTGCGCCTGCAGCAGAACCTGAAGATCCTGTCGCAGCGCTGGACCGTCGGCCGCGCCAACGCGATCCAGGAGCTCGACGACTTCGAGGGCACGCGCACCGAGGCGGTGGACCGCCGCAACCGCGCGCTGCGCACGCTCGACGTCTGGCTCGAGCGCTTCGAGCGCGAGGCCACCGCGCGCGGCGCGACCGTCCTCTGGGCCGAGACGCCCGAGGAGGCCTCGCGGCTGGTCGTCGAGATCGCGAAGCGGCACGAGGTCGGCAAGGTCACCAAGTCGAAGTCGATGGTGTCCGAGGAGATGGCGCTCAACCGCCACCTCGAGGCCGCGGGCGTCAAGGTCGTCGAGACCGACCTCGGCGAGTACATCCTGCAGATCAACGACAACGAGCCGCCGTCGCACATCGTCGCGCCCGTGGTCCACAAGTCGAAGGACGAGGTCTCGGACCTGTTCGCCAAGGTCCACGAGCGGCCGCGGCTGACCGAGATCCCGGCGATGACGCGCGAGGCGCGCGAGTTCCTTCGGCCGCACTTCCTGTCCTCGGACATGGGCGTGTCGGGCGGCAACTTCCTGGTCGCCGAGACCGGCTCGGTCGCGGTGTTCACGAACGAGGGCAACGAGGGCATGTGCACGGTGCTGCCCCCGAAGGTCCACGTGGTGGTCACCGGCATCGAGAAGGTGCTGCCCACGCTCGAGGACCTGGCGCTGGTGGCGCGGCTGCTGCCGCGCTCGGCCACCGGGCAGTCGATCTCGAACTACTTCTCGATCCTCACCGGGCCGCGCGCGCCCGGCGAGCAGGACGGCCCCGAGCACATGTACTTCGTGCTGGTGGACGGCGGCCGCACGGGGCTGCTGGGCGGCGAGTTCCAGGACATGCTCCGCTGCATCCGCTGCGGCGCGTGCATGAACCACTGCCCGGTCTACCAGAAGATCGGCGGCCACACCTACGGCTGGGTCTACCCCGGGCCGATGGGCTCGGTGCTGACGCCGGCCTACGTGGGCATCGAGAAGACGCTGGACCTGCCGCAGGCGGCCACGCTGTGCGGCGAGTGCCACGTGGTCTGCCCGATGAAGATCCCGCTGCCCGACCTGCTGCGCTCGCTGCGCGAGAAGCAGATGGAGCGCGGGCTGCGGCCGTGGCGCGAGCGCGCGGGCCTGGCGGCCTGGGCCTTCGCGGCCAAGCGCCCCGGGCTCTATCGTCCGCTCGCGCGGATCGGCGCCTGGGTGCTGTCCAAGCTCGCCGGCGACGACGGCCGCATCCGCAGCCTGCCGCTGGCCGCGGGCTGGACCGCCACCCGCGACGTGCCGGCGCCCAGCGGCCCGACCTTCAAGGAACGCTGGGCGAAGCAGCGGCACTGAGATGGGCGCGTCGATCGCGGGCGGCCGGATCCTCGTCCTCGCCGCCGATCCCGACCGGCTCGACGCGCAACTCGCGGGCGCGGACCTGTCCCTCGCCGAGGCCGGTCCGCTGCGCGACGACGTCTCCACCGACGAGATCACGCCGCTCACCGTGATGACGGTGTTCGACGCGCGCCTCGGCCGCTATCCGTACGTCGGGCTGAAGGCGGGCGACCGGCTGCCGATCGGCGTCGACGCGGTGCGCCGAGGCGGGTTCACCGTGGTGGTCGCGGGTCGCCGCTACGGCAAGGGCTCGTCGCGCGAGCACAGTCCGCTCGCCGAGCTGCGCGCGGGCGTCCGGCTGGTGATCGCGGAGAGCTTCGAGCGCATCTACCGGCAGAACGCCGACAACATCGGGCTCTTCACCTCGACCGACCCGGGGCTCGTCGAGCGGATCCGCGCGGGTGAGGCGATCACCGTCGACGAACTGGTGGCCGGCCGCGACGCGCTCGCCGCCGACATCCTGCGAGCGGGCGGACTCCTCGCGTTCGGGCAGGGGCGTGCGGGGGCGCGGGGCACGGCGCGGGTGCATGCGGGCGATGCGTCGGGCGATGCGCCGGGCGATGCGTCGGGCGATGCCGGGCGCGGTGCGGCCGTCGATGCGGCCGTCGATGCGGCGGGGTCGCGACCCACCGCCGCC
>JBAXJZ010000320.1:0-5400 GCA_037137595.1 Burkholderiales bacterium
GCTTCGACCGCTACTACCAGATCACCAAGTGCTTCCGCGACGAGGACCTGCGCGCGGACCGCCAGCCCGAGTTCACGCAGATCGACTGCGAGACCTCGTTCCTCGACGAGACCGAGATCCGCGCGATCTTCGAGGAGATGATCCGCACGGTGTTCCGCGACGTGAAGGGCGTGCAGCTGCCGGGCACCTTCCCCACGATGACCTACGCCGACGCGATGCGGCTCTACGGCTCGGACAAGCCCGACCTGCGGGTGAAGCTGCAGTTCGCCGAGCTGACCTCGGTGATGAAGGACGTGGAGTTCAAGGTGTTCTCGGCGGCCGCGCAGATGGACGGCGGGCGGGTGGTGGCGCTGCGCGTTCCCGGCGGCGCCGAGATGCCGCGCAGCGAGATCGACGCCTACACCAAGTTCGTCGGCATCTACGGCGCGAAGGGCCTGGCCTACATCAAGGTCAACGACGCCTCGAAGGGCCGCGAGGGGCTGCAGTCGCCGATCGTGAAGAACCTGCACGACGGCGCGCTCGACGCGATCCTCGCCAAGACCGGAGCGGTCGACGGCGACCTGATCTTCTTCGGCGCCGACAAGGCCAAGATCGTCAACGACGCGATCGGCGCGCTGCGCGTGAAGATCGGCCACTCCGAGTTCGGCAAGAAGCACGGCCTCTTCGAGAACGTCTGGAAGCCGCTGTGGGTGGTGGACTTCCCGATGTTCGAGCACGACGAGGAGGAGGACCGCTGGGTCGCGGTCCACCATCCGTTCACCGCGCCGAAGGACGGCCACGAGGACCTGATGGCGACCGACCCGGGCCGCTGCGTGGCCAAGGCCTACGACATGGTGCTCAACGGCTGGGAGATCGGCGGCGGCTCCGTGCGGATCCACCGCGAGGCGGTGCAGAGCAAGGTGTTCCGCGCGCTGAAGATCGGCCCCGAGGAGGCCCGCGCCAAGTTCGGCTTCCTGCTCGACGCGCTGCAGTACGGCGCGCCGCCGCACGGCGGGATCGCCTTCGGCCTGGACCGCATCGTGACGATGATGGCCGGCGCCGAGTCGATCCGCGACGTGATCGCCTTCCCGAAGACGCAGCGCGCGCAGGACCTGCTCACGCAGGCGCCGAGCCCGGTCGACGAGAAGCAGCTGCGCGAGCTGCACATCCGGCTGCGCACGCCCGAGGCGAAGCCCGCCGAGGCGCCGAAGGGCTGACGGGGCGCGGCCTCGGTCGGACCACGGCGGGCGGCGAGGATCCTGGCGGAAGGGGGCAGGGTGGGCACGAAGATCCCCGAGTCGGTGCTGGTGGTGATCCACACGCCCGACCTGCAGGTGCTGCTCCTCGAGCGGGCCGACCATCCGGGTTTCTGGCAGTCGGTCACCGGCAGCAAGGACGCGGCCGACGAGCCGCTCTCCGAGACCTGTCGGCGCGAGGTCCTCGAGGAGACCGGGCTGGACGTCGGCGCGGAGGGCTGCGTGCTCGAGGACTGGGGGCTGCAGAACCGGTACGAGATCTACCCGCACTGGCGGCATCGCTATCCGGACGGTGTCACGCACAACACCGAGCACGTGTTCGGGCTGCGGGTGCCGTCGGTGCGGCCGGTCACGATCGCGCCGCGCGAGCACCTGCAGTACCGCTGGCTGCCGTGGGACGAGGCGGCGGGGATGTGCTTCTCCTGGTCGAACGTCGAGGCGATCCGCGGGCTGCCCGCGCGCTCGGAGCGTCGATGAGCGACGCGCCGCAGCCCCGGCCGCTTCCGGTGGACCGCAGGATCGATCCGGACGGCGCGGGCCTGCGTGCCGCGCACCGTCCGGGCCCGGAGCGGCGCACCGCCGACGAGCCGCCGACCGAGCGGCCGCGCGGCCGGCTGCGGGTCGCCACCTACAACATCCACAAGGGCGTGATCCGCGACCTGTTCGGGCTGCGCCGCGTGGCGAGCGTGCACGAACTGCGCTCGCGGCTGCACGAGCTCGACGCCGACCTGATCTTCCTGCAGGAGGTGCAGGGCAAGAACGACCGGCACGCGACGCGCTTCGACCACTGGCCGGGCGAGCCTCAGGAGCAGTTCCTCGCGAAGTCGCCGACGCTCAGGCACACCTTCGAGAGCGCCTACGGCCGCAACGCGAACTATCTGCACGGCCACCACGGCAACGCGCTGCTGTCGCGCTTCCCGATCGTGCGGCGCGAGAACCGGGACTTCTCCGACCACGCGCTCGAGAAGCGTGGCGTGCTCCACTGCGTGGTGCGGATCGACCGGCGCAACGTCCACTGCTTCGTGATCCACTTCGGCCTGTTCGCCAAGAGCCGCGACCGGCAGGCCGACGCGCTGGTCGACTGGATCGTCCGCGAGGTGCCGCGGCGCGCGCCGCTGCTGATCGCCGGCGACTTCAACGACTGGCGCGACCGGCTGTCGCGCCGATTCGTCGAGGCGCTCCAGGTCACCGAGGTGATGGGCTCGGCGCGGACCTTCCCGGCGCTGGTGCCGTGGCTGCGGATGGACCGGATCTATCACCGCGGCTTCGACCTGCTGGGCGCCGACGTGCTGCGCGGCCCGTCCTGGGCGCGGCTGTCTGACCATGCGCCGCTGGTGGCGGATCTGGAGCTGCTGCGCGGGGCGGGCGCGGGTGCGGCCACCGCCGCCCCGGACCGGGACTGAGGCCCGGACGCTTGGAGACGGCCGAGTCCGACGCCGGCCTGCTCGATCGGCTGCGGCCGGTGCCGGTCGGCGGCAACGAGGTCGTGCTGCTGCAGTCGGGTGCGGAGTTCTTCCCGTCGCTGCTCGCCGCGATCGACGCGGCCGTGGCCGAGGTCTGGCTCGAGACCTACATCTTCGCCGGCGACGAGGCCGGACTGCGGGTGGCGGGCGCGCTGGCGCGCGCGGCCGAGCGCGGCGTGGCGGTGCGGCTGCTGGTGGACGGCTACGGCACCCGCGAGCTGCCTCGCGGCATCGCGCAGCGCCTCGCCGCGGCGGGCGTGGCGGTGCACGTCTACGCGCCCGAGCCGCGTGTCTTCACCTTCGACCGCGAGCGGCTGCGGCGTCTGCACCGCAAGCAGGCCTGCATCGACCGGCGGGTGGCCTTCGTCGGCGGCATCAACGTCCTCGACGACCTCTGGGATCCGAACCACGGCGCGCTCGAGCATCCGCGGCTCGACTACGCGGTGCGGCTCGTCGGCCCGGTCGTCGCGACGGTGCACGCGTCGATGGCACGGCTCTGGGCGCAGGTGGCGTTCGCGCGCGCTGCGCTGCGCGAGCGCGCACGCGACGCGCTCGACGGGCTCGAGCGACTCGCCGGCGGACGGCTGCCCGAGCGGCTGGGCGCGCGGCGGCGCGCCGGCCCGCGGCCGAAACGGCGACGCGCGGACCCGGCCGGCGTGCGGGCGATGCTGGTGCTGCGCGACAACCTCGCGAACCGCCGGGCGATCGAGCGCGCCTACCTTAGGGCGATCGGCCGCGCGCGTCGCGAGGTGCTGATCGCCAATGCCTATTTCTTCCCCGGGCGGCGGTTCCGGCGCGCGCTGCGCGAGGCGGCGGGTCGCGGCGTGCGCGTGCGGCTCCTGCTGCAGGGGCGGGCCGAGTACGCGCTGCCGCATCTCGCCACGCAGGCGCTCTACGACCCGCTGCTCGCCGCCGGCGTGGAGATCGTCGAGTACCACCGCAGCTTCCTGCACGCGAAGGTGGCGGTGATCGACGACTGGGCGACGGTGGGCTCGTCGAACATCGATCCGTTCTCGCTGCTGCTCGCGCGCGAGGCGAACGTGATGGTCTTCGATGCGGGCTTCGCCGCGACGCTGCGCGAGCGGCTGCTCGCGTCGATGGCCGAGGGCGGCCGGCCGGTGGTCCACGACGAGCATGCGCGGCGGCCTTGGACACACCGGCTCGCGGGCTGGTTCGCGACGCGGATGCTGCGGCTGGGGGTGGTGGTGTCGGGCCACCGCAACCGGTACTGAGGGCGTCGCCGCGTCCGACCCGGACCCTCGCGCCGCGGGCCGCCCCCCCCGTCTGGATACGGACGCGCCGCCGACGTACCATGCGCCGTGACCGCCCCACGGGAGATGCCCATGCGTCCTGTTCTCGCGCTGCTCGTCACGGCCGGCCTGGCGGCACCCCTGCACGCGCAGGAGGCGTCCGTCTGCCCGTTCAAGCCCGCAGAACTCGCGACGGCGCTCGGCGAGACGTTCTCGGAAGGCCGTCCGGGCATGTCCTACTCGGCCGGCGGCATCAACGTGCGGTCGTGCCAGTACGACGGCGCCCGCTGGTCGCTGCGGGTCGGCATGCAGGTCTACTCGAACGCGCCGGACGCGAAGAAGTTCGGCATGGTCCTCGCCGGCAAGCTCGTCCCGGTGGCGGGCGATCCCGACGGCGCGGTGTTCCAGGAAGGCCAGGGCGACAACACCGCGCCCTCGGTCTGGTACGAGCGGCGCGGCACGGTGGTGGAGCTGCGTGCCGTGGGCCTCTGGTACAAGGAGGCGTCGAAGCGCCAGGCCGACATGGAGGCGCTGCGCGGCAGGATGCTGAAGCTGCGGCGCGTGCCCTGATCTGCGCGACGTCGAGCTTCGCGGCCACGCGCGGCAGCACGTTCTTCCCGAAGGCCGTCGCCGGGGCGAGGATGTGCGAGTGGCCGCCGGCCACCGCCAGCACCTGCTCGATCGCCGGCAGCGCGATCGACAGCGTCTCCAGCCCGCCGTCGACCTCGCGGGTCACCTTGGCGCGGCCCTCGGCCACCTCGACCTTCGAGGCGAAGGTCGCCTGCTCGGGAGCCTTTCGGATCAGGAGAACGCCTGGATGCCGGTCTGCGCGCGGCCGAGGATCAGCGCGTGCACGTCGTGTGTGCCCTCGTAGGTGTTGACCACCTCGAGGTTGACGAGGTGGCGGGCCACGCCGAACTCGGCGCTGATGCCGTTGCCGCCCATCATGTCGCGGGCCAGCCGCGCGATGTCGAGCGCCTTGCCGCAGCTGTTGCGCTTCATGATCGAGGTGATCTCCACCGCCGCCGTGCCCTCGTCCTTCATGCGGCCCAGCCGCAGGCAGCCCTGCAGGCCCAGCGTGATCTCGGTCTGCATGTCGGCGAGCTTCTTCTGGATCAGCTGGTTGGCCGCCAGCGGCCGGCCGAACTGCTTGCGGTCGAGCACGTACTGGCGCGCGCGGAACCAGCAGTCCTCGGCCGCGCCCAGCGCGCCCCAGGCGATGCCGTAGCGCGCCGAGTTCAGGCAGGTGAACGGGCCCTTCAGGCCCTCGACGCCGGGCATCAGCGCCGCATCCGACACCTCCACGCCGTCCATCACGATCTCGCCGGTGATCGACGCCCGCAGCCCCACCTTGCCGTGGATCTTCGGCGCCGACAGGCCCTTCATGCCCTTCTCGAGGATGAAGCCCTTGATGCGGCCGTCGAAGTCGCCGCCCTGGCACTTCGCCCAGAC
>JBAXJZ010000321.1:0-5394 GCA_037137595.1 Burkholderiales bacterium
CCAGGCCGAAGCGCCCCATCGGGATCTTCGACAGCATGAAGTCGATGTGCTGCTGGGTCATCTGGTCGAAGATCGCCGTCTTCACCGCGGCCGGCGTGATGCAGTTGACGCGCACGCCGGTCTTCGCGGTTTCCTTGCCGATCGACTTGGTGAGCCCGATCACCGCGGCCTTCGATGCCGAATAGGCCGGCGCGTTCGGGTTGCCGTCCTTGCCGGCGATCGACGCGATGTTGATCACGCGGCCGTAGTCGCGCTCCAGCATCTTCCGCACCACGGCGCGGTTGCAGTAGAAGACGCCGTGGACGTTCACGTCGAACACCTTGCGCCAGGCGTCGGTGGGGTACTCCCAGGTGGTGGTGTTCGGGCCGGTGATGCCGGCGCTGCAGACCAGCACGTCGATCTGCCCGAAGGCCTGGGCGGTGGCGTCGGTGGCACGCTGCACCGAGTGCTCGTCGGCCACGTCCACCGCCACGCCGAGGTGGCCCTCGCCCAGCGACGCCGCGGCGGCCTTCGCCGCGGCCTCGTTCATGTCCCAGAGCGCGACGCGCGCGCCGCTCGCGGCGAAGCGCTGCGCGATCGCGAGGCCGATGCCGGCGGCGCCGCCGGTGACGACCGCGCAGCGGCCCTTCAGGTCGATGGAATTCACGCGGAGGTCTCCTCTTCGGTGCCGGGGGCGGAAAGCGCCGGACTGTAATCGATGCGCCCGCGGCGATCAAAGTCGCGCGAGGCGGAACCGGCCTCGACCTATTTCAGCATCCTGGGCAGCCACAGCGACAGGTCGGGCCAGTAGGTGATCAGGATCAGCGCGATCCCCAGCGGCACGTAGAACGGCAGGATCGCCCGCACCACCGCGCCGAAGCTCACCTTGGCGATGTCCTGCACGATGAACAGCAGCACGCCGAAGGGCGGCGTGGTCGCACCGATCAGCAGGTTCAGGATGATCACCAGCCCGAAGTGGATCGGGTCGATGCCCAGCTGCTTGATCAGCGGCAGGAAGGTCGGCACCGCGATCAGCAGGATGGCGGTGGTCTCCATGAAGCAGCCGATCACCAGCAGCATCACGTTGATCATCGCGAGGATCATCCACGGGCTGGTGGTGAGGCCCAGCAGTGTGGACGCGAGGTTCGCCGGGATGTTGTTGACCGCGATCGCCCAGCCGAAGGGCACGGCCGCGGCCATGATGAAGATCAGCACGCCGCTGGTGACCGCCGTCTCGGCGATGCAGGCGTAGAGCTTGCGCAGGGTGAGCTCGCGGTACGCGAAGCCCAGCCCGATCGCGTAGACGACGGTGATCGCGCCGAGTTCGGTCGGCGTGGCCACGCCCGAGAGCAGGCCCACCACCAGGATCACCGGCGCCGACAGCGCCGGGATCGCGCGGACGAAGCTGCGGCCGAGGTGGCCGGCCGTGGCGCGCGGCGTGACCGGCGCGTGGACCCGGCCGGTGGCCACCAGCCAGTAGACCGTCGCCATCAGCAGGAAGCCGATGGTGAAGCCCGGCACGATGCCCGCGAGGAACAGGTCGCCGATCGAGACCTGCGCGAGCACGCCGTAGACCACCATGATCACCGACGGCGGGATGATGGGACCCACGATCGCCGAGGCCGCGCTGCAGGCGGCGGCGAAGGCAGCGTCGAAGCCCTCCTTCTTCATCGCCTTGATCTCGACGGTGCCCAGGCCGGCCGCATCCGCCTGCGCCACGCCCGACATCCCCGCGAAGATCAGGCTCGCGAAGATGTTGACCTGCGCCAGCCCGCCGCGGAAATGCCCGACCAGCGCCACCGCGAACTCGAAGATCCGCGCCGCGATGCCGCCCACGTTCAGCAGGTTGCCGGCGAGCACGAAGAGCGGGATGGCGAGCAGCGGGAAGCTGTCGACGCCCGAGGTCATCCGCTGGACCACCAGCGACATCGGCACGGGCGAGGCGAAGTTCAGGTACGCGAGCGCGGCGGCGATCAGCGCGAAGGCGATCGGCAGCTCGATCGCGATCAGGCCGAACATCACGAGGAACATCGGCAGGACTCTCATCGGGCACCCTCCCCGCCACGGGCCGCGACCGCGGCAGCGTTCGCCCGCGTGCCCGCGACCAGCCGGTCGGCGATCGCGTCGGCCTCGGCGTCCTCGGCCATCGCCGCGCGCTCGCGCTCCAGGCGCGCCAGCATCGCGTCGACCGGCCGGCCGCTCGCGGCGAGCGCGAGCTCGGCGCCGATCAGGTAGGCGAGCGTCAGCCCCATCGAGACCACGCAGACGAAGAGCGGCACCGAGTAGAACAGGTGGCGCGGCAGGTCCACCGGCAGCGACATCGTGCGGCTGCGCGACTCGACGTCCATGATGTCCCAGGCCTGCACCGCGATCACCGCGCAGCACACCGCGGCGATCGCCCAGGTGCCGGCGCGCCAGAGCGCCTGCGGCCGCGCCGACAGCCGGCTCACGAAGGTGTCGATCCGGATGTGCCGCAGCTCCTTCAGGCCGAGCGCCGCGCCGACGTAGATCGACCAGAGGAAGCAGTAGCCGGCGAGCTCCTCCACCCAGACCAGCGGCTGGCCGAAGGCGTAGCGGGTGACCACCTGCACGGTGATCGAGACGACGATGGTCGACAGCAGCAGCACGCCGGACGCGCGTTCGACGCGGCCGATCAGCTCGAGCAGCCGCCACCAGCGGGCGAGCAGCGCATCCATGGGCAGGTCCTCGGCGACGACGGGCGCGCGCGGCGCCCGTCGCGTGGGCTCACTTGATGTCGCGGATCCGCTGGTAGAGGCCGGCCGACCAGGCGCCGTCCTTCTCCATGCCCTCGACCGCCGAGACCGCCCGCTGCGCGAACGGCGCGCGGTCGACGGTGATCACCTTGGCGCCCTCGGCCGCCATCTTCCTCGTGAGGTCGTCGGTCTCGGCCTCCGACTCCCTGCGGCCCCAGGCCACCGCCTCCCGGGCCGCGTCGACCATGACCTTCTGCACGTCGGCCGGCAGCGAGACGAACACCTTCTCGTTGACGGTGATGTGCAGCGAGGACAGCAGGTGGTCGGTCCGCATCACCGCGGGCGCGGCGTTGTGGAACTTCTGCGCGTAGGCCGAGCCGATCGGGCCCTCGGCGGCGTCGATCACGCCGGTCTTGAGGCCGAGGAAGACCTCGGCCCAGGCGACGCGCGCCGGCTTGGTGCCCATCGCCTGCCAGAGGTTCAGGTAGGTCTTGATCTCGGGGACGCGCATCTTCACGTCCTTGAGGTCGTCGGGCGTCTGCACCGCCTTCTTCGCGAACAGGATCCGCGGCTGCGTGGGCGCGGCCGCGAGGATCCGCAGGCCCTGCTTCGTGCGCAGTTCCTCGGCCATCGCCGCGAAGGTGGGCGAGTCGAGAAACTTCTGGAAGTGGTCGTTGTCGCGGAAGGTGAAGCCCCAGGCCAGCACCGCGAAGTCCTTGACCCAGTTCGCGTACCAGTCGAGTACGTCGCCGTAGAAGGCGACCGAGCCTTTCATCATCTGCTCGATCACCTGCACGTCGTTGCCGAGCTGCTCGCCCTGGATGAAGTTGATCTTCACCTTGCCCGCGGCGCGCTCGTTGACGAGCCTCGTGAACATCGCATTGGTGCGGTCGAGCACGGTGCCGACCGCGTCGGACCCGCCGAACACCAGGGTGGGCTGCGCACGCGCGACCGGCGCGGCGGCCAGTGCGGCGGCGGCGGCCGCGCCCGTGACGAACGTCCTTCTGAACATGATGTCTCCTCCTCGTGTGCGGACCGGCCCGCGGCCCTCGGTGGGGACGCGCGGTGCCGGGTGGGTCGACCGCCTCTACCGGGCGGTTTCGAAGAACCGGTTCTGCATGTACTTCTGCGACTGGTAGAGCGACGCCGCCTCGGGCGCCTTCGGGAACGGCATGCGGACGGGCACCGGCACCATCCGGGGCGCGAGCGTGGGCTCGCCGCAGAGCATCCGCGCGTCGAACTCCTCGAGGCTGCCGAAGATCCCGCCGGCCAGCGGCCAGGCGTCGGCCGCGGCGGCCTCGTAGAGCAGGAAGTTGCGCGAGCGCCCCGAGGTGTTGGTGGCCGACCCGTGGACCAGCCGCACGTGGTGCAGCGTGATCGAGCCCGCGCGCCCGAGCAGCGGCACCGCGTCGCGCTTCAGGTCGAGGTCGATCCGCGTGGGGTCCATCGCGCCGACGAACACGCCGTTGGCGTGGTGGTCGTAGATGCCGCCGCGGTGGGTGCGCGGCACGACCATCATCGGCCCGTTGTCGGGCGTGAAGTCGTCGAGCATCACGCCCATCGCGAGCACGTCGTCGTTGGTGTGCGGGTAGAAGGCCCAGTCCTGGTGCCACTCGACCGGCGCGCCGTAGCCGGCGGTCTTCAGGTTCAGCTTCACCGACTGCAGCCGCACCGAGGGGCCGAGCAGCGAGACGAGCAGCGACTGCACCTTCGGGTTGCGCGGCAGCTCGGCGAACGCGCGGTGGTGGCGGTGCGGCTGCTTGAGCCGGCGCACCCTGGGCGCCTCGGGGGTGTGCGAGTCCTCGAGGTCGTAGAGGTCGGTGTGGTCCGACACGCCCTTCGCGCCGGCGAGCAGCGCGTCGACCGCGCCGCGCATCGCGGAGAGTTCGGCGGCGTCGAGCACATCGGGCACCACGACGTAGCCCTCGCTGCGGTAGAAGTCGACCTGGTCGGGGGTGAGGCTCATCGGACCATCCGCATCGCTGTTAGCGCTAACACGATGGCGACATTCCGCGTTACTCTCGACCGCATGTCAAGGCGCGCCGCACAAACGGCGGCCGTGGCGGCGCGCCCGGACGCGCCGCGCGGTCCGGTCAGGCTCGAGGAGGTCGCCCGCGAGGCGGGCGTCTCGAGCATGACCGTCTCGCGCGCGTTGCGGCATCCGGAACAGGTCGCGCCGGCCACGCTGGCGGCGGTGCGGCGCGCGGTCGCGCGGCTGGGCTACCTGCCGCACGGCGCGGCGAGCGCCCTCGCGTCCTCGCGCTCGCGGGTCGTCGCCGCGATCGTCCCCACGCTGATGAACTCGGTGTACGCGAGCACCACGAGCGGGCTCGCGCGCGTGCTGCGCGAGGCCGGCTACGAGCTGATGCTGGGCGACAGCGGCTACGACGCCGCCACCGAGGCGGCGCTGGTCCGCAGCGTCCTCGGCCGGCGCGTCGACGCGGTGGTGCTGACCGGCGCCGCGCACGCCGACGAGACCCGCGAGCTGCTCGCCCGGCAGCGCGTGCCGGTGGTGGAGATCTGGGACCTGCCGCCGAAGCCGATCGACCTGGTGGTGGGCTTCTCGAACGTGGCCGCCGGCCGCGAGGCCGGTCGCTGGCTCGCCGCGCGCGGCCGCCGGCGCTGGGCCTTCGTCGGCACCGGGCCCGACCGCGAGGACCGCTCGGGCAAGCGGCTGCGCGGGCTGCGTGAGGCCGCGCGC
>JBAXJZ010000322.1:0-5380 GCA_037137595.1 Burkholderiales bacterium
GGCGAGCCACGGCTCGAGCGCAGCCGGGTCGCCGAAGAGCGTGCGCAGCGGCGCCGCGTCGCCCTCGGCCGCGCCGGCGAGCCGCCGCCACGCCGAGGTGAAGTCGACCGACTGCGCCTGCAGCAGGCCGAGCCAGTCGGCGACCAGCGCGGCGTCGGCCTCCTCGTCGCGGACCTGGGCGAGGCCGAGCTTCGCGCGTTCGCCCGCGAGCAGGTGGCGGCCGAACGCGGCCGGGAACGCGTCGATCACCTCGGTGGCCGCCGCGACCGCGGCCTCGGCGTCGTCGCCCAGCAGCGGCAGCAGCGTCTCGGCGAAGCGCGCGAGGTTCCAGCGCGCGATGCCGGGCTGGTTGCCGTACGCGTAGCGGCCGCCGTGGTCGATCGAGCTGAAGACCGTGGCGGGATCGTAGGCCTCCATGAACGCACACGGGCCGTAGTCGATCGTCTCGCCGGAGATCGTCATGTTGTCGGTGTTCATCACGCCGTGGATGAAGCCCGCGTTCATCCACTGCGCGACGAGCTTCGCCTGCCGTTCGGCCACCGCGCGCAGCAGGCCGAGGTGGCGGTCGGGCGAATCGGCGAGCTCGGGGTCGTGGCGGGCGATCGCGTAGTCGGCGAGCCGCCGCACGCGCTCCTCCTCGCTGCGGGCCGCGAAGAACTGGAAGGTGCCGACACGCAGGTGGCTCGCGGCCACCCGAGCGAGCACCGCGCCGGGCAGCACGTTCTCGCGGATCACCGCCTCGCCGGTGGCCGCGACCGCGAGCGCGCGCGTGGTCGGGATGCCGAGCGCATGCATGGCCTCGCCGATCAGCACCTCGCGCAGCATCGGCCCGACCGCGGCACGGCCGTCGCCGCCGCGCGAGAACGGCGTGCGGCCCGAGCCCTTCAGCGCGAGGTCGCGGCGGCGGCCGTCGCGGTCGATCAGCTCGCCCAGCAGCAGCGCGCGCCCGTCGCCGAGCTGCGGCGAGAAGCCGCCGAACTGGTGTCCGGCATAGGCCTGGGCGATGGGCTCGGCGCCGTCGGGCACGCGGTTGCCGGCGAAGACGGCCGCGCCGGCCTCGCCGCCGAGCGTGTCCGGGTCGAGGCCGAGCTCGCGCGCGAGCGGCGCGTTGACGAACAGCAGCTGCGGCGCGCGGACCGCGGCCGGGCGCCACGAGACCGAGAAGCCGTCGAGCTCGCGGGCGTAGGTGTTGTCGAAGCGGAAGGCGGTGGCGGCGTCCATGCGGCCGATGCTACCCCAGCGCGCGGCCGGTCCGGTCGGCGTCGACCTCAGTAGTGCGGCGGCAGTTCGTCGCGCAGGCTGCGGGCTCCTGCCTCGCCGTCGCCGTCGCCGCGACGCTCGAGCGCGAGCCGCGCGAGCTCGCGCCGCAGCGAATCGATCGTGGTCTGCTGCGCGATGACGATCTCGTCGAGCCGCTCCACCAGGTCCTCGGTCAGGCTCGCCTTCTCCTCGAGCGCGGTGAGCCGACGGTCGATCTCCTCGGGGGTCATGCGCCGCTCAGCCCGCGTCGCGCCCCGCGAGCAGGCGCGTGACGTCGTAGGTCATCACCTTCTCGCGATGCTGGTTGAAGACGTCGACACGCGAGCCCACGACCGCCCGGCCGCCCTTCGAGGTCTCGCGGATCGACAGCACCTCGACCTCGGCCTCGATCGTGTCGCCGACCCGCACCGGACCCAGCACACGCTTGTGCAGCTCGAGCGACGCGAGCCCGGTGCCCTGGATCATCGACTGCAGCAGGAAGCCCTCGATCAGCGCATAGGTCAGCACCGCCGGCACGGGCCGTCCGGCGATGGCGCCGCCCTCGAAGTGGGCGTCGATGAAGATCGCCTCCAGCATGCCGGTCGCGCCGATGAAGTTCACCAGGTCGGTCTCGGTGACGGTGCGCCGGAACGTGCGGAACCGCTGGCCCACGGTCAGGTCCTGCCAGTGGAAGCCCTGGCCCAGCCGCGGCAGCGGCGCGGCGCCCTCGTCGGGCGCGCTCATCGGCGGGACGCCGGAAGACCGGCGCTGAGGTCGGGACGGATCATTCGCATTCCTCGGGCGGGGTCCGGCCGCGTACCGGCCGGCGTGCCCGGACTGTAGGCCGGCGCGGCCCGCGCGGCCGCGCGACGCGGCGATTTCCGGAGCGCGGCCGCCGCGGTTCAGATCTCGGTCTGACGCTCCGGCGTGGCCGAGATGCGGTGGATCGCCAGGTCCGCGCCCTCGAACTCCTGCTCGGCGTCGAGCCGCAGCCCGACGGTCGCGCGCAGGCCGAGGTAGACGACCGCGCCGCCGAGGACGGCGACCGCGATGCCGAGCGCCGTGCCGACGGCCTGCGCGCCGAGGCTCACGCCGCCCAGACCCCCGAGCGCCTTCTGCCCGAAGACGCCCGCCGCGATCCCGCCCCAGGCGCCGCACAGTCCGTGCAGCGGCCACACGCCGAGCACGTCGTCGACGCGCAGCCGGTTCTGGGTCATCGTGAACATGTGCACGAACAGCGCGCCCGCGACCGCGCCGACGACCAGCGCGCCGACCGGATGCATCAGGTCCGAGCCCGCGCAGACGGCGACCAGGCCCGCCAGCGGTCCGTTGTGGACGAAGCCCGGATCGTTTCGGCCGAGGAGCGTGGCCGACAGCGTGCCGCCCACCATCGCCATCAGCGAGTTCACCGCGACCAGCCCGCTCAGCTTGCCGAGCTCCTGCGCGCTCATCACGTTGAAGCCGAACCAGCCCACCGCGAGGATCCACGACCCGAGCGCGAGGAACGGGATGCTCGAGGGCGGATGCGCGGCGACCCGACCGTCGCGCCCGTAGCGGCCGCGGCGCGCGCCGAGCGCGATCACCGCGGCCAGCCCGATCCAGCCGCCCATCGCGTGAACGACGACCGAGCCCGCGAAGTCGTGGAAGGTCTCGCCGAACGCGTCCTTGAGCATCCCCTGCACGCCGAGGCGATCGCCCCAGGCGATGCCTTCGAAGAACGGGTAGACGAGGCCGACGACGATCGCCGTCGCGATCAGCTGCGGGCCGAACCGCGCCCGCTCGGCGATGCCGCCGGAGACGATCGCGGGGATCGCGGCCGCGAACGTGAGCAGGAAGAAGAACTTCACCAGCTCGTAGCCGTTGCGCTCGGCGAGCACCTCGGCGCCGACCAGGAACGAGGTGCCGTAGGCGACCGCGTAGCCCACGAAGAAGTAGGCGACCGTCGACACCGCGAAATCGACGAGCACCTTCACCAGTGCGTTGACCTGGTTCTTGTACCGGACCGTGCCCAGCTCCAGGAACGCGAACCCCGCGTGCATCGCCAGGACCATGATCGCGCCCAGCAGCACGAACAGCGCGTCGGCACCGCTCTTGATCGATTCCACCCTCGCCCTCCCCGTTCGGAACGCACCTTGGCAGCACGAACCGGGCCAGGCAGGCCCCGTCGCGGTGCGGATTGCGGAATCACGGTGCATCGTCGGCACCGATACGGGCATCCGGGTCGAGCGCGGGGCCCGCGGCGAGCGCAGGACGCGCGACCATGGCGCACCACTCTCGTGCGCATTGCACGAAGGCGGGGCCGCATCGCGCCGTACGGGTGCGTCGCCCGACGGTCTTCAGCGCGCCGGCGCGTCGTCGTCGGGCAGCATCGCGCTCGCCTCGGACGGCGGCAGGGCCTCGACGTCGCGCAGGCGCCGCGCGATCGCGCGGGTGCGGACCTCGGCGCCGTCGAGCGTGTTGCTGACCGTCTGCAGCTGCTGGCGTGTCTTCGCGAGCACGTCGCCGAACTTGCCGAACTCGGTCTTCACCGCGCCGAGCACCGCCCAGACCTCGCTGGTCCGCTGCTCGACCGCGAGCGTGCGGAACCCCATCTGCAGGCTGTTCAGCAGCGCGCAGAGCGTGGTCGGCCCGGCCACGACGATCCGCAGTTCGCGCTGCAGCGTGTCGACCAGCCCCGCGCGGCGCACGACCTCGGCGTACAGCCCTTCGGTGGGCAGGAACATCAGCGCGAAGTCGGTGGTGGCCGGCGGCGACAGGTACTTGTCGCGGATGCGGCGGCCCTCGGCGCGGATCCGCGCCTCGAGCGCGCGGCCGGCCTCCTCGGCGGCCTGCGCGTCGGCTCGGTCGTGGGCCTGCTGCAGCCGCTCCCAATCCTCGCGCGGGAACTTCGCGTCGACCGGCAGCCAGACCTCGGTGCCGCGGCCCGGCAGCCGGATCGCGAACTCGACGCGGTCGTTCGAGCCCGGGACGGTCGCGACGTCGGCCGCGTACTGGCCTGGCGCGAGCATCTGCTCGAGCAGCGCCGACAGCTGCACCTCGCCCCAGATGCCGCGGGTCTTCACGTTCGCCAGCACGCGCTTGAGGTCGCCGACGTCCGAGGCCAGCGCCTGCATCTCGCCCAGCCCGCGATGGACCTGCTCGAGCCGCTCGGAGACCAGGCGGAAGCTGTCGCCCAGCCGCTGCTCGAGCGTCGCGTTGAGCTTCTCGTCGACGGTCGCGCGCATCTGCTCGAGCTTCGCGGCGTTGTCGGTCTGCAGTTCGCGCAGCTTCGCCTCCAGCGTCTCGCGGATCTCGGCGAGGCGGCGCTCGTTCGATTCGGTCAGGCGCGCGAGCTGCGTCGCGAAGGCGTCGATCTGCGCGTTCTGGATGCGCGCGACCGAGGCGGCCTGGGCGGTCATCTGCCTGGCGAAGCGGCCCACCGACTCGGCGAGCTCGGCCCGGTTGCCGCGCGCCTGCTCGAGCACCTCGCCGCGCAGCTCGCGCGAGAGCCGGTCGGCGGACTCTCGAAGCGCGCGATCGAGGTCCACCAGCGCGTCTTGCGTCTCGCGGGCGCCGGCGGGGCGACGCGCGAGCAGCACCGCCAGCAGCACGACCGTCGCCGCGACACCCGCTGCGGTCAGCGCGAGCAGCGCTTCGACCCAGGTCATCGCGTGCGGCGGGCCTCAACCCGCACGGTTGCGCATCCAGTCGGCCGTCTGGCCGAATGCCTCGAGCAGCCGGTCGAACAGCGGCTGCGGCACCTGCTGGTCGGCCATCGCCTCGGCCATGCACAGCAGCCACTGGTCGCGCTCGCGCGAGGCGATCGGGTACGGCAGGTGGCGCGCGCGCAGGCGCGGATGGCCGAAGCGCTCGATGTAGTGGTCGGGGCCGCCGAGCCAGCCGCAGAGGAACCAGAAGAGCTTGTCCCGGGCGTTGTCGAGCGGCTTCGGATGCAGCGCGTGCAGGTCGGCGAAGCGTTCGTCGAGGGCCATCAGGTCGTAGAACCGGTCGACGAGCGCGCGCACGCGCGCCTCGCCGCCCAGCAGCTCGAACGCGGTGGTCGCGCTCGCGCCGTCGTCGTCGCGGGGGTCGGTCATCGCGCCATTCTAGGCGAGTCGCCTGCACGGACCGATCGCGCTAAGCTCGGACGGATGCGCCCTCC
>JBAXJZ010000323.1:0-5304 GCA_037137595.1 Burkholderiales bacterium
GTGCGCGATCGTGCCGATGCCGGCGGCGGTCGCCGCGCCCGCGCCGCCGCTCGACCCGCCGGGCGTCGCCGAGCGGTTCCACGGATTGAGGGTCGCGCCGTGCAGCGCGTTGTCGGTGTGACCGCGCATCGCGAAGGCCGGCGAGTTGGTGCGCCCGACGATCACCGCGCCGGCCTCTCGCAGCGCGGCCACCACCGGCGAGTCGGTCGGCGCGATCAGGTCCTTCAGGATCGGCACGCCGTTGTCGGTCGGCAGGCCCTTCTGGTCGACGTTGATCTTGGTGGTGACCGGCACGCCCGCAAGCGGGCCGAGCGTCTCGCCGCGGGCGCGGGCCCGGTCGATGGCGTCGGCGGCGGCCAGCGCCTCGCCGTCGAGCGCGAGCGTGATCGCGTTGATCGCGGGGTTCACCGCGTGCAGCCGCGCCAGCGCGGACTCGGTGACCTCGCGGGCCGACGCGCGGCCGGTGCGCACCAGCGCGGCGAGGTCGACGGCGTCGAGACGCCAGAGGTCGGGATCGGGGCGGACGGTCATGACGGGCTCGCATGGACGGGTCCCCCGACTTCATGGCCGTCGGGCGATGCTGTCAAGGCCGCGCGGTGTCTGCGCGGGCGGAAAGGGGAATGCCGGCCGGGTCGCGTCGTCCGCATCGTTCCGGAAAAGAAATATTTTCTGGCGCGCGGAGGCGTGGCCACCTACGATCCGGCCGTCGTCCCGCGGAGCCCGATCCGATGTCCGCCCTGCCGAAGTCCGAAACCGACGTCGTCGACCGCGACGACCTGATCGCCCGCCGCGGCCGTTTCCTCAGCCCGTCGCTCAGGACCTTCCCGCTGTTCCCGGACGACCCGCTGGTGCTGGTCCGCGGCGAGGGGGCCCACGTCTTCGACGAGACCGGCAGGCGCTACCTCGACGGCACCGCCCAGAACGTCTGCATCAGCCTCGGCTTCGCGCATCCGCTGACGATGCGGATGGCCTCCGAGGCGATGCACCGGATGCAGCACTGCACCTCGCTCTTCTTCCACGACGAGCCGGCGCGCTACGCCGAGGAGCTGGTGGCGCGGATGCCCGCCGACGGCGACTGGGTGGTGCACCTGGTCAACAGCGGTGCCGAGGCGATCGACCTCGCCTACGCGATGGCGCGCGCGCACACCGGGCACTTCGAGATGGTGTCGCTGCGCAACGCCTATCACGGCCTGCACTTCGGCGCGTCCGGCAGCGCGGCCTTCGCGCCGTGCCGGCTGCCCACCGCGGCGATGCAGGGCTTCGTCCATGCGATGCACCCGGACCAGTACAAGGGCGCGTTCGGGCCCGATGCCGGCATCGAGCCCTACCTCGCCGAGCTGGAGCGGACGATCTTCTCGTCCACCTCCGGTCGCATCGGCGGGATGATCGTCGAGCCGATCCAGGGCTTCGGTGGCGTGGTGCCGATGCCGCCGGGCTACATCCGCCGGGCCTTCGAGATCGTCCGCAGCGCGGGCGGCCTCTGCATCAGCGACGAGGTGCAGACCGGCTTCGGTCGCATGGGCTCGCACTTCTGGGGCTTCGAGGCACACGACGCGACGCCGGACATCGTGGTGGTCGGCAAGGGGATGGGCAACGGCTTTCCCATCGCCGGCGTGATCGCGCGCCGCGAGATCGCCGAGTCGTTCACGCAGGTGCGCTTCTTCAACACCTTCGGCGGCAATCCGGTGGCCGTGGCCGCCGCGCGCTCGGTGCTGCGGGCGATCGACGACGAAGGCCTGCAGGCGAACGCGGCGGCGCGCGGCGCGCAGCTCGTCGCCGGGCTGCGCACGCTCCAGGACCGCCATCCGCTGATCGGCGATGTCCGCGGCAGCGGGCTGATCCTCGGCATCGAGGTGGTGACCGACCGGCGGACCCGCGCGCCCGCGGTCGAGGCCGGCGATCGTATCCAGAAGCGGATGCGCGCGGCGGGCTTCATCAACGTGAAGGGCAGCGCCACCCGCAACTGCTTCCGGATCAATCCGCCGATGTGCGTGACCGAGGGCGATTGCGACGCGTGGCTCGACGCGTTCGACCGCGCGCTGGCGGCCGAGGGCTGATCGGCGCATGCCGCGCCGCACCGAACCGCGGGAGCCTGCGATGACCGACCCCCTGCCGCTGCGCATCGACGCGGCCACGCTGCGTGCCCGCCTCGGCGACGGCGCGGAGATCGCGCTGCTCGACGTCCGCGACGGCGGACCGTTCGCGCGCCGCCACCTGCTGCTTGCGAGCAGCGTGCCGCTCGCGCAGATCGAGCTGCGTGCGCCGGTGCTGCTGCCGCGCCGCGACGTGCGCGTGGTCGCGATGGACGCCGACGGTTCGCCGGGCGGCGAGGCCGAGCGGGCGGCCGCGCTGCTCGTCCGTCACGGCTGGACGGAGGTCGCGGTGCTCGACGGCGGGCTCGCGGGCTGGGAAGCAGCCGGCCACGAGGTCTTCTCGGGGACCAACGTCCCCTCCAAGGCCTTCGGCGAGCACGTCGAGCACGCCTACGACACGCCGCGCGTCGAACCCGCCGAGCTGCGGCGGTGGCGCGAGGAGGGCGTGGACGTCGTCGTCTTCGACTCGCGGCCGATGGAGGAGTACCGGCAGGTCAGCCTGCCGGGCGCGACCGACTGCCCCGGCGCCGAGCTGGTGCTGCGGGTGCCGGCCGCGGTCCGGTCGCCCGACACGGTGGTGGTGGTCAACTGCGCAGGCCGCACGCGCTCGATCCTCGGCGCGCAGAGCTTGCGCAACGCCGGCCTGCCGAACCCGGTGTTCGCGCTGAAGAACGGCACGATGGGCTGGCACCTGGCGGGACTGGAGACCGTCCGCGGCCGAGATGACCTGCTGGCCGAGCCGTCGGGCGACGGGTTGGCCCGCGCCCGCGCGATGGCCGCCGAGGTCGCACGGCGCTGGCGCGTGTCCTTCGTCGACCGCGCGGCGCTCGACCGGATGTGCGCCGAACGCGACCGCACGACCTACGTCTTCGATGTGCGCCTGCCCGAGGCCTTCGCCCAGGGCCACCTGCCAGGCAGCCTGAACGCCCCCGGCGGCCAGCTGGTGCAGGCGACCGACGTCTACGCGGCGGTCCGTCACGCGCGGATCGTGCTGGTCGACCGGCACGCGGTGCAGGCGCCGATGACGGCGCACTGGCTGATGCAGATGGGCTGGTCCGACGTGCACGTGCTGCGGGACGGGCTCGACGGACCGCTGGAGACGGGGCCGGTCCGCGTGCCCGCGCTCGACGACGCGGCGGCCGCGGTGCCGTCGATCGGCGTGGCTGCGCTCGCCGACGCGCTCGCGCGCGGCGCGGCCCGCGTCGTCGACGTCGGCGACAGCTACTGGTATCGCGCCGGACGGATTCCCGGCTCGGCCTTCGCGATGCGATCGAAGCTCGCCGCCGCGCTCGCGAAGCTGCCCGCCGACGCGCCGCTGGTCGTCTGCTGCAACGATGGTCGGCTCGCGCCCCACGCCGCCCGAGACGCCCGCGCGCTCGGCCGCGCCGACGTGCGCTGGCTCGACGGAGGCCGGGCGGCGTGGCGCGCCTCGGGTCGGCCGGTCGAGGCCTGCCCGCCCGGCGACGCAGACCCGCAGCTGCTCACCGAGACCGACGACATGTGGTATCCGCCGTGGGCCCGCGCCGATGACGTCGAGGCCGCGATGCGCCAGTACCTGACGTGGGAGGTGGACCTGCTGAAGCAGCTCGAGCGCGAGCCCTACCTGCGCTTCGGGCCGGCTTGACGCGTCCGGATCGAATGCCGACACTGAATCCGAAACCGGAACAGACGTTCCGCAAATCAGAACGGGCCCGCGTGTGTCCGTCCCCAGGGAGTCTCCGATGAAGCGTCTGATCGCCGCCTCGATCCTCGCGCTCGCCGCGCTGCCCGCCGCGGCGCAGACCGTGCGGATCGTGATGCACTCCGACCTGAAGATCCTCGATCCGACGGTCAGCACCCAGTACATCGTCCGGAACCACGGCTACCTGGTCTGGGACCAGCTGCTCGCGGTCGACGCAAAGGGCGCGGTGCGGCCGCAGATGGCCGAGAAGTGGGACGTCAGCGCGGACCGCCTCACCTGGACCTTCCGGCTGCGCGACGGCCTGGAGTGGCACGACGGCACGCCGGTCACCGCCGAGGACTGCATCGCGTCGATCGGCCGCTTCATCCGCCGCGATCCCACCGGCCTGCGTCTCGCGCCCTTCGTCGCGTCGATGGACGCGGTCGACGCGAAGACCTTCCGGCTGGTGCTGAAGGAGCCCTACGGCCTCGTGCTGGAGACACTGTCCAAGCCCAGCCTCGCGCCGCTGCTGATCATGCCGAAGCGGGTCGCCGAGACCGACCCGGCCGAGCCGATCAAGCCCGAGCAGGTGATCGGCTCCGGCCCCTTCGTCTTCAAGCGCGACGAGTGGAAGCCCGGCGAGCGCGTGGTCTACGTCAAGAACCCGAAGTACCGGCCGCGCGCCGAGCCGCCGTCGGGCCTGGCCGGCGGCAAGGTCGCGATGGTCGATCGCGTGGAGTGGGTCAACATCACCGACCCGCAGACGGCCGTCAACGCGCTGGTCCGCGGCGAGGTCGACGCGGTGGAGAGCGTGCCGCCCGACCTGCTGCCGCTGCTCGAGAAGGAGAAGGGGCTGTTCCTCAAGCCCTTCACCTCGGGCCAGTACTTCGCGCGGATGAACCATGCGCATCCGCCCTTCGACAACCCGAAGATCCGGCAGGCGGCGATGGTGGCGCTGAGCCAGGAACAGATCCTCAAGGGCACGGTGGGCGACGCGAAGTACTACAAGGTCTGCCGGTCGATGTACGCCTGCGGCAGCCCGCTCGCGACCGACGCCGGCATGAAGGACCTGGTGAAGGGCGATGCGAAGCGCGCGGCGGCGATGCTCAAGGAGGCCGGCTACGACGGCACGCCGGTGGTGCTGCCGTATCCCACCGACGTGACCCTGCTGGCGCCGCTCGGCCCGCTCGCCAAGCAGCAGCTCGAGCGCGCCGGCTTCAAGGTCCAGCTCGTGCCCACCGACTGGCAGACGATGGGCGCGCGGCTGCGCAAGAAGGACAAGCCGGCCGACGGCGGCTGGTCGTTCTTCATGTCGTTCTACGACACCCGCGACGCGCTCGACCCGATCGGCCGGACGATGCTGAACACCAACTGCAGGACCTCGTTCCTCGGCTGGCCCTGCGACGACAAGATGGAGTCGCTGCGCGACGCCTTCACCCGCGCGTCGGACGCCGAGGCCAAGCGCGACATCGCCCGCCAGATCCAGGAGCGCAACAACGAGTTCGTCGCCTTCGTCACGCTGGGCGAGGCGAGCTTCGTGGGCGCGGTCTC